>DAITMD010000080.1:0-8861 GCA_036835345.1 Sandarakinorhabdus sp.
ATCGGCGGGATCAAAACGCGCCGGGGCGCGGCCGAAATGGCCAAGCGCAAAGCCAGGCAACAGATCGGTCAGCGCCGCCACCGGTTCCACCGGCTGCGAGGTGCCGAGCCGGGCGAGCAGGGCGGCCACCGCCACCGGTTCGATGCCCTGTTCGCGCCACGCACCTACGCCTTCCGATCCGATGCGCTTCGACAATGCGGCGTCCGCGCCGGTGAGCAGCGCCAGGTGCGCCATCGTGGGCGGTGTTGCGCCCAGCGCGGTGAACATCTGCAACTGCACGGCGCTGTTCGTCACATGATCCTCGCCGCGCACGATATGGGTGATGCCCATGTCGATATCGTCCACCACCGATGGCAGCATATACAGCCACGACCCATCGGCGCGGCGCACCACCGGATCGCCCAGCGAGGCGGCCGGGAAGTGGCAGGCGCCGCGCACGCCATCCTGCCAGTTCACATCGGCGGCTTCGTCCATCCGGAAGCGCCAGTGCGGGCGGCGACCTTCAGATTCCAGCCTGGCCTTTTCGGCATCGGTCAATGCCAGTGCGGCCCGGTCGTAGATCGGCGGCAAGCCGCGCGACAGGGCGACGCGGCGCTTCAGCTCCAGCTCTTCGGGCGTTTCATAGCAGGCATAGGCGCGGCCATCCGCGGTCAGCCGGGCCAGCGCCGCCTCGTAGAGCGCAAAACGGTCAGACTGCTTCACTTCGGCGTCAGGGTTCAGTCCCAGCCACGCCAGATCATCACGTATGGACTGCGCCGATGCCTCGGTGGAGCGCGCCAGATCGGTATCGTCCAGCCGCAGCAGGAAGCGCCCGCCGCTGCTCCGCGCCAGCAGCCAGTTGACCAGCGCGGTGCGGATGTTGCCGGCATGGAGCCGGCCAGTGGGTGACGGGGCGAAGCGGGCGGTGATCATGGCCTGCCCCTTAGGGCAAGTCGCAGATCATTTCACCTGTATGTGCCGCGCCACGGTGCGTTCCTTCACCTGCGCGCCGTAGATCACGCCGTCGCGGCCAACCCAGATGCCTTCGGCGCCGCTGGTGGCGCCCTTGTCGGGTTCGGGTTCGGGATCGGGGATGAAGGCCGTCACCTTGCCGTCCCTCACCGATCCAATGCGGATGCCGCGCACCCAGCCGGGGTTATAGCCATAGCCGACCGGCCGCCGGCTTTCGCTGTCGGCGCTGTAGAGCATGTCGTTGGCGTCGATGAACAGGCCCGATGGCCGGCCGAACTGCGTCCAGCTTTTCAGCAATTTGCCCTTCTGCGTGTACACCTGCACGCGGTTGTTCCAGCGGTCGCCCACATAGAGCAGGCCCTTTGAATCCATCGCCAGCGCGTGCGGCACTTCCAGATCGCCCTGTTTCTGGCCGGGCTGGCCCCATTGCAGCAGAAATTTGCCGTTGCGATCGAACTTCAGGATGCGCGCCACGCCGCGGTCTGCCTCATGACCGTCGGAAACGAAGATGGTGCCGCTCTTCGCCACGATCACCGCATTGGGTTCGGTGAACGCATCATTGCCCCTGCCGGGCATGCCGGGCTTGCCCAGGATCAGCAGCAGTTCACCTTCCGGGGAGAATTTCATCACCGTGGCGCCCTTGGCGCCAGAAGCACGGGCGTCGGTCAGCCACACATTGTCCTTGGCATCGATGAAGAAGCCGTGCGGAAACACCGTCAGCCCGCCGCCGAACGCCTTGATGAAATTGCCCTGCGCGTCGAACTCCATGATCGGATCGATGGTGCTGGCGGCGCAATTGTTGGCGCCGCAGCGTTCCGCCACCCAGATATGGCCCTTGCTGTCGGTGGCGACCGCGCTGGTCGATCCCATCACGCGGCCCGGTGGCAGTTTGAGATAGCCATATTCGCTGCGGTAGGGATTGGGCTGCTTGTTGGTTTCGGCCGTGGGCGGCGCGGGCTTGGGCAGCGTGTCCACCGTCCAGACCGGGCGTGGCGGGGCTGTTGGCGGAGTGGCCTGCTGCGCCAAAGCGGCGCTGCCGGCCAGCAGCAGCGCTGCGGTGGCGATTGTCTTCATGTCGTCCCCCCTTCGGCCGCTTACATGCCGGCCGGCTTTTCCGCCGTTATGCCGATGGTGGCCAGCACTTCCGAACGCCGGTCCAGCGGTGCCGCGCCTTCCGGAAAGCCATTGGTTTTCAGCAGGAAGGCCAGCACGTCGGCATATTCTTCGCGTGTCATCGATTGCGGATCATTCTGCGGCATGGTGGTGCGCACCCTGTCGTACAGATCGCCCACCGTCATCGTGTCCCAATGCGACACGAATTCGCCGCCGATCAGCGGAGGCGCTTCGCCGGTGCCATTCAGCGCTGCCCCGTGGCAGGCGCCGCAGCGCTGGGCATAAAGCCCGGCACCGCGCTGGGCCTGATCGGCGGTATAGATGCCCTGCCACACCGATTTTCCGGCATCCTGTGCCAGCGCCGCGCCGGCAAGCGCGGCGGCAGACAGCAAAAACAAAGGCAGGGCACGCATCAGGCAGGGTTCCTCTTATCGCTTGGACGGCAGTGCATAGGCGAGGAATTCGCCCGACGCATTGCCGCCGCTGGTCGGCACGATGATATACTGCCTGCCGCCGATCATATAGGTCATTGGCGAACCGGATTGGGTGGAGGGCATGAACACCGCGCCCACTTCCTTGCCGGACTGCTTGTCATAGGCGCGCAGCATCGCACCGCGCGGCCGGTCTTCGGTGCGGGTGAACTGGTTTTCGCCGGCGATCACCAGCTCCTTGGTCACCAAAGTGCCGATCTGATAGGTGGCCTGGCCGGTGCGCGGGATGCCGCCCAGCGCCTTGATGGTGGGATGGTTGCGCACGAAATCCGGGGTCTCGCCGTGGGCAATCTGCCACTTTATCGTGCCGCTGTTCACATCGATGGCGCTGATCGAGCCATAGGGCGGCTTGACCAGCGGCAGGCCATCCACCGCCAGCCGCGGCGGGCCGGAACCGGCGGCGACCGGCGGCGCGGTGGCCGGGCTGTCGGCACCGGCGCCTTCGCCCGGGCCCTTGATCATCACCACCGGCTGCCCGGCGACGCCGACCACCAGCGGAATATCCGACAGGCCGGCCGGCGGCGGCAGCAGGCCGGTGGAGGAAATGCAGGCCCCGCAGGCATAGACATAGGCGATGCCGGTGGCCGGATCGAACGAACCGCCTGGCCAGTTGGTGCCGCCCTGCGCCCAGTTGTTGATCACGCCGAATTTTTCGGGCGTGGAAACGATCGGCGGCGTATAGACCGGGCCCAGCTTGTATTTGGCGGTCAACGTCAGCGCCTTGGCCTTCAGATCGGGCGTGAAATCGATGAGATCCTTTTCCTCCACGCCGTTGCGGGCATAGACCGGCGGCCTGGTGGGCATTGGCTGGGTGGGGCTGTACCATTCGCCGGGCACATCACCTTGCGGCACCTTCACTTCCCGGATCGGCCACACCGGCTGCCCGGTGGCGCGATCGAACACATAGAAAAAGCCCTGTTTGGAGGGCAGGCCGACAACCTTGCGTGGCTTGCCGGCCACGGTCACGTCCATCAGCAGCGGTGCGCTGCTGTTGTCCAGATCCCAGATCTCGTGATGGATCAGCTGATAATGCCAGCGGCGCTCACCGGTTTTCAGATCGACCGCGACCAGGCTGTTGCCGAACAGACCGGGGCCGGGCCGCTTGCCGCCGAAAAAGTCTGACGTGGGCGATTCAACGGCGAGATAGGCCAGGCCCAGATCCTCGTCCACCGACACCTGGGTCCACACGCCGGTGTTGCCGTTCACATCGGCGCTGTTGTTGAACCAGGTATCGTACCCAAACTCGCCTTTCTTGGGCACGGTGTGGAAGGTCCAGATGCGCTTGCCGGTGCGCACATCGAACGCGCGAACATAGCCCTTGGTGTTGTTGTGCGTGCGCGGCGTGAAGCCTTCGCGGAAGGCGGCGCCGATGATGATCGTGTTGCCAGACACGGCAGGGGCGGAGTGCACGCCCACTTCGCCGGTATCCAGATCGCCCAGATCCTGATCGAAATCGGTCTTCAGATCGACAACGCCGCCCGTGCCGAAATCCGGATCGGGGCGGCCGGTATCGGCATCCAGGCTGACCAGCCGATAGCCGATGGTGGTATAGAGGATGCGGCGCCTGGTGCCGTCGGTCCAGAACGACAGGCCGCGGCCTGACAGCGCGCGCGGGCTTTCGGCCGAACGTTTGCCCTCGTGCATGGCATAGGTCCACAGCAGTTCGCCGGTGGCACCGTTCAGCGCCACCACGCTGCGGCGGGTGCCGGCGGTGGTGTAGATCACGCCGTCAACCGCCAGCGGGGTTGATTCCAGCTTATATTCCGGGCGCGAGCCCAGAAAATCGGTCTTGAACCGCCAGGCGATCTCCAGATCCTTGAAATTTTCGGCGTTGATCTGATCCAGCGGCGAATAGCGGCTGCCCTTCAGATCGCCGTTGTAGGTGGTCCAGTTGGCGACGCCATCGGTGGTGCGGGCGGCGGCCGCGCCTTCCTTGCCCGGTGTCTGCGCGCCGGCGGCAGTGGTGAGAAGCAGCGCGGCAATCGCCGACAGCGGCAGGGTGCGGGTGATGATCATGGACAGGCCCCAATAGTTGTTCTTGGCTGGTTGATTGCCGCCGCTCAGGCCAGCGCCATCGCCTTTTCAAGGCCGGTCTTCAGGCTGGCCTTCTGCGCATCGCTGAGCTGCGGATAGGGCGTGCGGGCATACATCAACGGGGCAACCCCGCCCTCCCCGGCCATCCGCAGCGACAAGATATATTTCATCGAGGCATAGGTGTTGGCCCCCATGTTGTGATCGCGGATCACGCCCTGCGCCGCGCGCAGATGGTCCAGCTTGGCCTGCCAGTTGCCCTTGGCGCGGTAGGTCTTGAAGATATCGGCGCACTTGTCGCTGAACTGGTTGCCGTCGGCCAGGATAGCGCCCATGCCGGCGCTCACCGCCGGGATCAGGTTGTTCGACGTGCCGCAGCGCATGTTGAGTTCCGGGAAGCCGGCAAGGAACTGGGCAAAGCCTTCGGCATTGCCAGAGGAATCCTTGATGCCGGCAAGATGCGGAAACTGCATCAGGTTTTTCAGCAGATCGAGCGTGATCGACACTTCGGACGTGCCGGGGATGTGATAGAGGTTGATCGGGACCGACACGGCTTCGAACAGCCTGGTGTAATAATCGGTCAGGCCGTCCACCGGCGGCTGGTTGAAATAGAAGGGCGGGATGACCAGCAGGCCATCGGCACCCACGCTTTCGGCATGTCTGGCCAGATCGATGGTCTCGACGATGTTCGATGTGCCGGGGCCGACGATGATGTTCATATTGCCTTTGTGGCGCATCGCGGTTTCGGTGATCAGCTTGCGCTCCGCCACCGAAAAGCTGGGAAATTCGCCGGACGTGCCCAGCACCACCACGCCGTCCGCGCCGCATTTCTGGTGCCATTCCATCACCGCCTGCATGGCGCCGGGATCAAACTGCCCCTTGGCATCGCAGGGCGTCACCGTGGCCACCCAATAGGCGACCTTTTCCTTGGAGCCCAGCCGGCGCGGGCCGCTGGTGAGCGCGGCGGCCGGCGCGGCCGCCAGTGCAGCGGCGGCAGCACCCGCCAATCCAATCGTCTCGCGGCGGTTCAGTTCCATGGCAATTCCTCCCCAAAATCCGGCTGCCGGTAGGCCCGGCATTGTGCCTTCGCTGCCATCATTGCGCCGGATCGCCCGGCCGGCAAGACCTTGCTGTACGCGGCTTCGGTCAACCGCTGCGAAACCCGTGGGTGATCGGATAGCGACGGTCGCGGCCGAAGTTGCGGCTGCCGATCTTCACGCCGGGCGGGGCCTGCCGGCGCTTGTATTCGGCCAGGTTCAGCAGCCGTTCGATGCGCGCCACCGTGGCGGTATCAAAGCCGGCGGCGATCAGGTCGCCGGCGGATTTCTCCTCCTCCACCAGGCCCATCAGCAGGGCATCCAGCAGCGGATAGGGCGGCAGGCTGTCTTCATCCTTCTGATCGGCGCGCAGTTCGGCCGAAGGCGGCTTGCTGATCACCCGCGCCGGCATCACCGGGCCAGCGGGGCCCAGCCCCAGGCGCGGGCGATTGGCATTGCGCCATTCCGAAACCCGGAACACCGTGGTCTTGTACAGATCCTTCAGCACCGAATAACCGCCGGCCATGTCGCCATAGATGGTGGCATAGCCCACGCTCATCTCGCTCTTGTTGCCGGTGGTCAGCAGCATCGGCCCGAACTTGTTCGACAGCGCCATCAGCGTCAGGCCGCGGATGCGCGACTGGATATTTTCCTCTGCCGTATCGGCGGTGCGGCCAGCGAACAACGGTTCCAGCATGGCACCAAAGGCCTGCATCGCCGGCTCGATGCGGATCGTGTCCAGCCGGCAGCCCAGCAGCCGCGCGCACTGGGCGGCATCGTCCAGACTGTCGCTGCTGGTGAACGGGCTGGGCATCATCACGCACCACACCCTGTCGGCCCCCAGCGCATCCACCGCCACCGCCGCCGAAAGCGCCGAATCAATGCCGCCCGACAGGCCCAGCACCACGCCGGGAAACCCATTGCGGTTCACATAATCGCGCAGCCCCACCAGCATGGCGTGATAAATATCTTCCGGATCGGCGTCGGGCGCAGCGATCTCGCCGGCAGTGCAGGTCCAGCCCTGCGCGCCGCGCTGCCATATCGTCTGGCGCAGTGCCTCGTCCCAATCGGGCAGGCGGTGGGCCAGGGTGCGATCGGCATTCAGCACGAAGGATGCGCCGTCGAACACCAGTTCGTCCTGCCCGCCAACGCGGTTGAGGAAGGCCAGCGGCAGCCCGGTTTCGGTGATGCGCGATACCGCCACCGACAGGCGGCGATCGCCTTTGCCCACTTCAAACGGGCTGCCGTTGGGCGACAGCAAGATTTCCGCGCCGGTTTCGGCCAGGCATTCGCACACGTCGGGAAACCAGATATCCTCGCAGATCGGCACGCCCAGCCGGACACCGCGAAACATCATCGGGCCGGGCAGCGGGCCGGCATCGAACAGCCGCTTTTCATCGAAGGTGCCGTAATTGGGCAGAAAATGCTTGCGGGTGATGCCGGCGATGCGCCCGCCCTCCAGCAGCAGCATGACGTTGAACAATTTGCCGTCTTCTGCCATCCGCCGTGGCGGCAGCCAGCCGCTCCGCCTCGGCCCGTGCTGCGGCCACCAGCGCCGGTTTCAGCACCAGATCCTCAGGCGGATAACCGACGATGGACAGTTCCGGTGTCATCACCAGATCGGCGCCCGCCGCCGCGGCGCGAACGGCCAGGATCGCATCGCCATTGGCGGCCAGATCGCCAACGCGGGCGTTCAACTGGGCAAGGGCGATGGTCAGCTGGGCGGTCACGCGGCCACGCTTAGTCAAAAGCGGCGGATGAGGCCAGTGTCGCGGCGTCACCATCCTCTGCTAAGGATTGATTCGGAGAATCTGATGTCTGGTATCTTTGCCCCCACCGCGCCGCGTCTTCAGGCGCTTGCTGCGGCGGACTGGCCGCGCGACAGCAGCGAAATGGCGGCCATCGTGCCCGATCTGATCGCCTTCATGGCCGATGCAGAGGTGGCCAACCGCGATTGGGCCACCTTCATCCTGGCGCAATCGGATGCAGACGGTGATGATGTGCGCGCCGCGCTGGTGCGGGCGGCGCAGGATGCCGAACTGTCGGTGCGCGGCGAAGCGGTGCTGGGCCTGGCGCGGCGTGACCGGGCGCTGGCGCTGCCTCTGGTGCAGGCCGGGCTGGCCGGCGAGACGGTGAGCGTCGCCATGCTGGAAGCGGCGGAGATCTGCGCTCACCCTTCGCTGATTGCCGATCTTGAGGATTGGGCGCGGCCATCGTCGAACCGGGTGGCCGATATGGCCGCCACCGAAGCGCTGATCGCCTGCAAGCAGAATCTATAGGCGGGTGCGGCCGCTGAGTGCCATGGCGGTTTCCAGCTCCGCCCGCAGCAATGCCAGCACATGCGCCACCCCGGCCTCGCCGCGCGCGCCCAGTGCCCACACCCACGGCCGCCCCACCAGCACTGCACTGGCCCCAAGCGACACATAGCGCAGCACATCCAGCCCGGAGCGCACGCCGCCATCGGCCAGCACGGGGATGGCGCCGCCCAGCCTGTCCATGATCGCCGGCAGCGCCCGCGCCGCCGAAATCGCGCCGTCCAGCTGGCGGCCGCCGTGGTTCGACACCACGATGGCATCGGCGCCATGTTCCAGCGCCAGCGCCGCATCATCGGGATGCAAGATACCCTTGATGATCAGCGGCCCTGGCCAGCGGGCGCGCACCCATGCCAGCCGCTTCCAATCGGCGCTGGCATCGATGTTGCGGCCAATCCAGCCCAGATAATCGCTGAGCGGCGCCTTTGATCCCACCACCGCCGCCAGATTGCCCATGGCAATCGGCCCGCCCTGCAATCCCACGTCCAGCGCCCAGCGCGGCCGCGCGGCGATCTGCGCCGCCCGGTGCAGCCAGCCATCAATGCCCGGCGCGCCGGTCAGGCTGGTGCGCACATCGCGGTAACGGGTGCCAGGCGTAGGCAGATCGACGGTAAGCACCAGCGCCGGGCAGCCCAGCGCGGCGGCCGCCTCGATCATCGCTGCGCTCGCGCCCTCATCGCGCACCAGATAGAGCTGATACCAGGGCGGCGCACCGGCCCCCGCCGTCACTTCCGCTGCTGAACACACCGCCAGCGTGGAAAGCGCCATGGTGGTGCCGGCGGCACGCGCGGCACGCATCGCCATCACTTCGCCGCGCCGCGCATGCAGCCCGCCCAGCCCGACCGGCGCCAATATCACCGGCAAAGACAGGTTCTGGCCCAGCAGGCTCACGCCGGTTTCGATGCGCGATACGTCGATCATCACGC
>DAITMD010000081.1:0-8841 GCA_036835345.1 Sandarakinorhabdus sp.
CGGCAGCGCGGCGGCTTCGGCTTTCTGGGCGGCCCCGGCGAATCGCAGATCGAAACCGACAGGCGGCTGATCCGCGATCGCATCGCCCGGCTGAAGAAGGATCTGGACGAGGTGAAGCGCACACGCGGCCTGCACCGCCGCAACCGGCAGAAGGCACCGTGGCCGGTGGTGGCGCTGGTCGGCTATACCAATGCCGGCAAATCCACCCTGTTCAACCGGCTGACCGGCGCCGAGGTGCGCGCCGAGGATCTGCTGTTCGCCACGCTTGATCCCACCATGCGCGCCATCCGCCTGCCGGGGCACGACAAGGTGGTATTGTCGGACACGGTGGGTTTCGTTTCCGATCTGCCCACGCAGCTGGTCGCGGCCTTCCGCGCCACGCTGGAGGAGGTGCTGGAGGCCGATCTGATCGTGCATGTGCGCGATATCAGCCACCCGGACAGCGACGCGCAGGCCGTCGATGTGATCGGCGTGCTCACCGATCTGGGCTTTGCGCCGGGCCAGCGTGAAACGCCAATGCTCACGATTTTCAACAAGATGGACGCACTTGATGCGGAGGCGCGCGAAGTTGTGCTGCAGGAAGCCGGCAGCGACGCCATTCCGGTTTCGGCGCTGACCGGCGAAGGCATCGAACGCTTGCAGGCGGCGATGGACGTGGCCCTGCGCGCCGGTGCCCGCGTGCACCGCTTCGTGCTGCCGCACGGCGAAGGCCGGATGCTGGCCTGGCTGCACAGCCACGGCGAAGTGGTGGGCCAGGCCAGCGGCGAGGCGGATGTGACCATCGACGTGCGCCTGTCGGACAAGGACCGGGCGCGCTTTGCGGCCCTGCGCGGTGAGGCCCCGGTGCAGGAGGAGACATGGTGATGCGGATGCTGCCCCTCGTCATTTTCAGCCTGACATTGGCCGGCTGCGCCTGGAATGACGGCGAGGCCCGGGCGGCCTGCGTGCTGACGGTCAACTGTGTCACGGCTCAGCCTGCCCACGGTTATGGCCCCCTGCACAGCCAGGTTGCAGCCCCGGTGGGGCCGCCGGCGCTGGAGCCGCGGTAAGCCGCAGCGATCAACTGGGCCGGGGATAAGTCCGGCCAGGCCCTTTCCCTCGCCGCCTGCGGGTGGCACAAAGGGCCATGCACGTTTCGTTCCCCCCGAAATGGCTGGTTGCCGCTGCCCTGTTGTGCGCCGCCCCCGCCGCGGCGGACGAAACGCCGGTTTCGGCGCAGCAGCGCGCCGAATTTGCCGCCTTTCTTGGCCAGTATCGCACCGAAGCCGCCGCGCGCGGGCTGAATCCGGCGTGGATCGAGGCCACGCTGGTCGGCGCCGATCTGATCCCGCGCGTCATCGGTTCGGATCGCACCCAGCCCGGCAGCGCCGCCCGGCCAGTGCGCTTTCCAGATTATCTGGCGGCGAAATTCCGCGGTGATCGCATCACTTATGGTCAGCGCAAGATGGCCGAATATGCGGCAGAGCTGGCCGCCGCCGAAGCGCAGACCGGCGTGCCGGCGGCGATCATCGCGGCGATCTGGGGCATTGAAACCAGCTATGGCCGGGTGCTGGGCCGCACCGATCTGCCATCGGCGGTGGCCACGCTGGCCTTTGATGGCCGCCGCCGCGCCCTGTTCACCCGCGAACTCGATGCCCTGGTGCAGATGGTGGGTGAAGGCCGGGTGGCGCGCGAGGCGCTGATCGGCAGCTGGGCCGGCGCGTTCGGGCAGGCGCAGTTTCTGCCCAGCAGCTATCTGGCCAGCGGCATGGACGGCGACGGCGATGGCAAGGTCGATCTGTGGGGCAGTCATGCCGATGTGTTCGCCTCCATCGGCAATTATCTGGCCAAGGCCGGGTGGCAGCGCGGCGACACGTGGGGCTTTCGCACGCTGGTGCCGGATGGCTTTGCCCGGGCAGATGTGGCCGCCGCCAAGCCGCCCACCCGCTGCGTCGCGCCGCTCGCCCGCCATTCGGCGCTGAAACCCGCGAAAGACTGGCGCGCGCTGGGCTTCACGCCTGTCAATGCCGCGTGGCCGGCGGATGCGGTGCCGATGAGCCTGATCGAGCCGGACGGCGAAGGGCAGGGCGCCTATCTGGTGACCGGCAGCTACCGCGCCATCCTGGGCTATAATTGTTCCAATCTCTATGCGCTGTCGGTCACGTTGCTGGCCGATGCCATTGCGCCGCCGCCGCCGGCCGCCCCATGATGCGCCTCGCGCTGCCGATCCTGGCCGGCCTGTGCGTGGCCGCCTGTGGAGCCAAGCCGCCGCCGCGCACCGCCGCCCCCGCGCCGCAGCGCAGCGTGGACGTGTCGGCCGATACGGCCGCTGTTGCCCGCGATGCGGCCAAGCTGGGCAACTGGCCGGTGAAGATCGGCAAGCCCTATCAAGTGGCCGGCATCACCTATTACCCGGCCGACGACCGTGATTACCGCGAGGAGGGCGTGGCCAGTTGGTATGGCCCCGGTTTTCACGCCGGCAGCACCGCCAATGGCGAGCGCTATGATCAGAATGATCTGACCGCCGCGCACCGCACCCTGCCGATGCCAAGCTGGGTGGAGGTGGAGAATCTGGACAATGGCCGCAAATTGACCGTGCGGATCAATGATCGCGGCCCGTTCGCGCGCGGGCGCATCATCGATCTGTCGAAGAAATCGGCACAATTGCTGGGGGTGGACCGCGCCGGCACCGCGCGCGTGCGGCTGCGGCGCGTCTATCCCGGCGGCAGGGCTGATGCCGCGCCGCCGCCGACCCTGGTGGCCGCTCCTGCGCCCGCCGTTACCAACGTCTCCCTGCCGTCCGCCGCGCTTGGCGCTCCGGCCGGCGATGGCTGGCTGGTGCAGGTTGCGGCGCTGGCGGATGCCGGGCGCGTGGCCTGGCTGAAGGGCTTTCTGGCCGGCTTTGGCCCGGTGATCACCGATGCCGCGCCGGGCGGGTTAACGCGGGTGCGACTGGGGCCGTACCGGGCCGAACATCTGGCCAGCGCGGCGCTGGCGCAGGTGCGCGCTGCCGGCTATGGCGATGCCAGATTGATTCCGCCCGCCGCCGCGCGGTGAATCACAGATCAGGGAACCCGAACATCATGCGTCTTGCCCCCATTGCTCTTGTTCTGGCTGCCGTTGCGGCCCCGGCCGTGGCGCAGGCCCCGGCCTACAACACCGCCGCGCCCATCGCCTACATGAAGGATCTGCAAACCGGCCGCGTGCTGTTTTCAAAGGATGCCGACAAGCGCATTCCGCCGGCATCGATGGGCAAGATGATGAGCGCCTATGTCGCCTTCAAGCTGATCAAGGCCGGTGAAGCCAGCCTGGACCAGATGGTGATGGTGCGCCCGGAAACCTGGAAGAAGTGGAACAACCAGGGCAGCACCATGTTCCTGAGCGTGAACGAACAGGTGAGCGTGGAAAATCTGCTGCACGGCGTCGTCACCCTGTCGGGCAATGATGCCTGCGTGGTGCTGGCCGAAGGGCTGGGCGGCACAGAGGCCAATTACGTGGCGCTGATGAACCGCGAGGCGCAGCGCCTGGGCCTGAAGGGCAGCCATTTCGCCAACACCAATGGCTGGCCCGACGAACAAGAATATGTGACCGCCCGCGATCTGGCCACTATCGCAGAGGCCACGATGCGCGATTTCCCCGATCTGTACGCGCGCTTCTATCAGAAGGAAGGCTTCACCTGGGGCAAGACACTGGGCAGCGGGCAGGCCATCACGCAGGGCAACCGCAACCCGCTGCTGGGCAAGGTGCCGGGCGCCGATGGCCTGAAGACCGGCCACACGCAGGAGGCCGGCTATGGCTTCACCGGCAGCGCCATCCAGAACGGCCGCCGGCTGGTGATGGTGGTGGCCGGGCTGAAAAGCTTCAACGAACGCATCGCCGCCAGCGTCGATTTCATGAACTGGGGCTTTGCCGCGTGGCAGAATGTGCCGCTGGGCAAAAAGGGCCAGGTGATGGGCAAGGTGGCCATCGAAGGCGCGGCGGAGCGTGAAATTGATGCGGTGGCCGGGCGCGACCTGTTCGTCACCCTGCCGCGCGGCTTTGCCATGGAGAGGAAGACGGCGATTGAGGCGCTCCCGGGCCTGAAGGCGCCGCTGAAGGCCGGCGCGCAGGTGGGCAATCTGGTGGTGACGATGCCGGGTCAGGCCCCGGTAAAGGCACCGCTGGTCACCGCCGTGGCGATCGAAGAGGCCAATATCTTCCGCCGCGCCATCAACTGGGTGATGGGCTTCTTTGGCTGAGCCGCGCTTCATCACGCTGGAAGGCGGGGAGGGGAGCGGCAAGTCCACCCAGGGCCGCCTGCTGGCCGAAGCGCTGCGCGGGCGTGGCCACGAGGTGGTGCTGACCCGCGAGCCGGGCGGCACAACGGGAGCGGAGGCGATCCGCAGCCTGCTGGTGACCGGCGATGATGCGCGCTGGTCGCCGTGGAGCGAGGCGCTGCTGGTGACGGCGGCGCGCGTGGACCATGTGGACCGTGTCATCCGCCCGGCGCTGGCGCGCGGCGCAACCGTGATCTGTGACCGCTTCGTTGATTCCACCCGTGCCTATCAGGGCGCCGGGCGCGGGCTGGAAGATGCGGTGCTGATTGATATCCACAACGAAGCCGTGGGCTTGTGGCCCGATCTGACCCTGGTGTTGCAGCTGCCCGAAACCGAAGGATTGGGCCGGGCGGCGGCGCGCGGCGATGGCGAAGCGCGCTTTGAAAACGCCGGCCGTGAATTTCATGCCCGCATTGCGGCGTTTTTCGCGCAGCTGCCGGCGGCTGAACCGGCGCGCTGCCGCGCCATTGATGCCAGCGGCGATGTGGCGGCCGTGGCGGCGCGGATCATGGCGGCGCTGTGACGCTGATCGGCCACCGCGAACAGGTTGGGGCGTTCATGGCGGCGTTCGGCGGCGGCCGCCCGCACCACGCCTGGCTGCTGACCGGGCAGAAGGGGCTGGGCAAGGCGCTGTTTGCCCGCGAAGCCGCCACGTGGCTGCTGGCCGGCGCGCCGGCGGGAGACGGTTTCGCCGTGCCGGAGGATTGCGAGGCAGCGCGGCTGATGGCGGCGGGATCGCATCTGGATTTCCACCTGCTGGAACGCACGCCCGGCAGCAATGGCAAGCTGCGCGCGCAGATCGTGCTGCCGCAGATCGTGCGACGCGACCGGAACGACCCGCAGCCGCTGCGGGAATTTCTGCAGGGCACGCCGATGCTGGGCAGCCGGCGCGTGGTCATCATCGATGCGGCTGACGACATGAACCGCAGCACTGCCAATGCCTTGCTCAAGAATCTTGAGGAACCATCGGAAACGACGGTCTTCCTGCTGATCAGCCACGCGCCCGGCAGCCTGCTGCCCACCATCCGTTCGCGCTGCCGGGCCTTGCGCTTTTCGCGCCTGCCGGATGCCGATGTGCGCCAGGTGCTGGCCGGGGCCGATCTGGCGGGCGAGGATATGGGCCTGCTTGAGCGTCTGGCGCAGGGCTGCCCCGGCCGGGCGCTGGCGCTGGGCGCAGCGGGCATCACCGCGCTGGAACGCGATCTGGCGGCACTGGCCGGGCGCGGCCTGTCGGCCAGCCCGGCGGCGCTGGCCATGGCGAAATCGCTGGGCCTGAAGGGCAGGGAAGGCCGCTATGCCGCGCTGCTCGACCGGGTGCCGGCCCTGATTGCCGATCGCGCCCGCCGGCTGCACGGCCCGGCGCAGGCGCAGGCCATCGCCGAATGGGAAGCCGCCGCCAGACTGGCGCGCGAGGCGATGCCGTTGCAGCTGGAGCCATCGCAGGTGGCGTGGCGTCTGGCGATGCATCTGGCTGCCGTGCCGGCTTGAAAGCTCAGGCGTTCTGCCGCATTGCAGCGCGCGATGAGCAAGCCCCGTTTCTATGTCACCACCGCCATTGCCTATCCCAATGGCCGGCCGCACATGGGCCATGCCTATGAAGCGATTGCCACCGATGTCATCGCCCGCTTCAAGCGGCTGGATGGTTTCGATGTGCGCTTCCTCACCGGCACCGACGAACATGGCCTGAAGATCGATCAGGCCGCGCGCGCTGCCGGCAAGAGCCCGCAAGCCTATGTGGACGAGATGGTGGCGCCATTTCAGCAGCTTGATGAGGCGCTGGGCATCAGCTTCGATCGCTTCATCCGCACGACCGATGCCGATCACAAGTCGCTGGTGCAGGCGCTGTGGCAACGCATGGCGGCGGCGGGCGATCTCTATCTGGGCCGCTACGAAGGCTGGTACTCGGTGCGTGACGAGGCCTATTACGACGAGGCTGAACTGGTGGCTGGCGAGGATGGCGGCAAGCTGTCGCCGCAGGGCACGCCAGTGGAATGGACGGTGGAGGAAAGCTGGTTCTTCAGGCTTGCAGCCTATCAGGACCGATTGCTGGCGCTGTATGACGCGCAGGGTGATTTCATTCAGCCTGCAAGCCGTTTCAACGAGATGCGTGCCTTTGTTGCCGGCGGGCTTTCGGATCTGTCGGTCAGCCGCACCAGCTTCACCTGGGGCATCCCCGTGCCGGGCGACCAGCGCCATGTGATGTATGTCTGGCTGGATGCGCTGGCCAATTATCTCACCGGCGCAGGCGGGCTGGACGGCGAATGGTGGCCTGCGGATCTGCATGTGGTCGGCAAGGATGTGGTGCGCTTTCACACTGTCTATTGGCCGGCCTTCCTGATGTCGGCTGGCATCGCCCTGCCCAAGACGGTGTTCGGCCATGGCTTCCTGCTCAACCGCGGCGAGAAAATGTCCAAATCACTGGGCAACGTTGTCGATCCGGCGGAAATGGCGACACGCTTCGGCGTGGACCGGCTGCGCTGGTTCCTCTGCCGCGAAGTCGCATTTGGTGAAGACGGCAGCTACAGCGACGAAGCCATCGTGGAGCGTTGCAACGCCGATCTGGCCAACGGCATCGGCAATCTAGCGCAGCGCAGCCTGTCGATGGTGGCGAAGAATCTGGGCGGCGTGATGCCCACGCGCGGCGAGGCTGGCGAGAGCGAAGCCCGGCTGAAACAGGCCTTCATCACCGGCAGCGAGGCCTATTTCGCCCACATGAACACGCTGGCGCTGCACAAGGCGCTTGATGCGCTGATGGCCATGGTCAGCGCCGCCAATGGCTATTTTGCCGAAAATGCCCCCTGGGCTCTGGCCAAGACCGATCCGGTGCGCATGGCCGAAGTGCTGGCCGCCACGCTGGACGCCACCCGCAGCATTGTCCTGCTGGCGCAGCCATTCATGCCGGCCAGCACGGCGGCGCTGCTCGATCAGCTTGGCGTGGCGGCAGAGGCACGTGATTTCAGTGGGTTCAACACACCAGTTGAAACCGGTACGCAGCTGCCGCCGCCCGCCGGCGTGTTCCCGCGCATCACGCTGGAGGGATGAGCCGGTGCTGATCGACAGCCATTGCCACCTGAACTATGCCAGCCTGGGTGAGGATGTGCCCGGCGTGCTGGCCCGCGCCCGCGCGGCCGGGGTGGGCGGCTTTCTGGCGATTTCCTGCCGACTGAACGAATGGGACGGCGTGATTGCATTGGCCGATGAACATCCCGGCGTGTGGGCCAGCGTGGGCATTCACCCGCACGAAGCCGACAGCCATCCCGATACCGATGCCGCCACGCTGATCGCCGCCACCGCCCACCCGCGCGTCATCGCCATCGGCGAAACCGGGCTGGATTATTATTACGACAAGTCCGATCGAGATCGGCAAAAGGCCAGTTTTCGCAGCCACATCGCTGCCGCCCGCGCCACTGGCCTGCCGCTGATCGTTCACACCCGCGAAGCCGAAGCCGATACGCTGGCGCTGCTGAAGGAGCCGGGCGAGGGGCCGTTGACCGGGGTGATCCACTGTTTCACCGCCAGCCAGGCCTTTGCCGATGAAGCGCTGGCGCTGGGCTTCTATATCTCGCTGTCGGGCATCGTCACCTTCAAGAACGCCCGCGACCTGCAGGATACGGCGCGGACCATTCCCATGGATCGCCTGCTGGTGGAAACCGATGCGCCCTATCTGGCGCCGGTGCCAATGCGGGGCAAGACCTGCGAGCCGGCGTTCGTGGCGCACACCGCGCGCTTCCTGAGCGATCTGCGCGGCATCAGCAGCGAAGAACTGGCGCAAGCAACTACCGCCAACTTCTTCAATCTGTTTACCAAGGCGGCATGAAGGTCAGCATATTGGGCTGCGGTACCTCATCAGGTGTGCCGCGCATCGGCGGGCCGGACGGCGCCGGAAACTGGGGCCTGTGCGATCCCTTGAACCTGAAAAACCGCCGCCGCCGCGTGTCCGTGCTGGTGGAGGCTGCCGGCAAGCGTGTGCTGATCGATTGCGGGCCGGATTGCCGCGAACAATTGCTGAGCGCGCGGGTGGCGCATCTGGACGCCGTGATCATCACCCATGATCACGCCGATCACGCCCATGGCATCGATGATCTGCGCCAGGTTTTCCACGCCATGGGCCGCCCGGTTGATGTGTGGGCCAGCCCTGAAACCTTCGCCGTGCTCAAACCCCGCTTCGATTATGTGTTCGATGGCGCACCCGGCTATCCGGCCAGCTGCACGGCGCATGATCTTGTTCAGCCAATCATGGTGGGCGATCTGCGGATCACGCCATTTCCGCAGCTGCACGGCGATATTGAATCGACCGGCGTGCGCTTTGATCATGATGGAAAGAGCGCCGCCTATTCCACTGACGTAAAAGGCTTTGATGCGCGCGCCGAGGCGGCGCTCAGCGGGCTTGACCTGTGGGTTGTCGATGCGCTGCGCCGCGAACCGCACCCCACCCACAGCCATCTGGCGCAGACGCTGGACTGGATCGCGCGCTGGCAGCCGGGCAGGGCAGTGCTCACCCACATGGACCAGTCGATGGACTATGACACGCTCTGCCGCGAACTGC
>DAITMD010000082.1:0-8789 GCA_036835345.1 Sandarakinorhabdus sp.
CAAAGCGCCTATAATGCCAGCAAATATGCGGTGCGCGGCCTCACCGAAGCGTTGGCCATCGAAATGGCTGTCACCGATCCGAACGTCTGCGTGATCCGGGTTCACCCCGGCGGCATCAAGACCAATGTGGCCAGAAACGCCAAGCGGGTGGCGCTGCTGCCGGGACAGGACCCCAATGCCGATTTCGCCGCCGAGTTCGAGGCAGCGGCGCGCACCACGCCCGAACAGGCCGCCGCCACCATCATCCGCGGCATGGAACGCCGGCAGCACCGGGTGCTGATCGGGCCGGATGCGCGTTTCATCGATTGGATGGTGCGGCTGTTCCCGGTCAGCCATTTCCGCGTGATCGGCAATTTCCTGGCACGGCGAAGCTAGCGCCCTGGCGCAATATCAGCCAAGGGCTGCGCGATGAACCAACGGCCACCCCGCAAAGCCTCGCCCATTCAGGCCACCGAAGGCGTGCCCGCCCGCAAGGCGGCGATGAAGATGCTGATGGCCGTGCTGGACCGCGGCGTGCCCTTCGATGCGCTGGCGGGTGCCACCGACGAATTGCCGCGCGCCGATGATCGCGCATTGGCCCGGCTGCTGGCCATGACCGTGCTGCGCTGGCTGCCGGCGCTGGATGCGCTGATCGACAGCGCGACGCAGCGGCCGCTGCCGCAGGATGCCCGCGCCCGCCATGTGCTGCGCCTCGCGCTGGCCGGCTGGCTGAAGCTGAACACGCCGCCGCACGCCGTGGTGGCAACGGCGCTGCCGCTGGTCGAAGGCGGGCCGCGCCGGCTGGTCCACGGCGTGCTGGGAGCGCTGATCCGCCGGCCGGCCGCATTGCCCGAGCATCCGCCGTTGCCCGAACCGTTCGACATATATTGGGCGCGTGATTGGGGTGCCGCTGCTGCCGAAGCCGCCGGCATTGCGCTGGGCGAGGAGCCGGCAACCGATCTGACGTGCAAAGACCCCGCCCAGACGGCGCACTGGGCCGAGGCGCTGGACGGCATCAGCCTCGCGCCGGGCCATGTCCGCACGGCGAAAAAGGGCAGCGTGACCGAATGGCCGGGCTTTGCCGAAGGCGCATGGTGGGTGCAGGACCTGGCCGCCAGCCTGCCGGCGCGGGTGCTGCCGGCCACAGCCGGGGACCGGGTGCTCGATCTGTGCGCCGCGCCGGGCGGCAAGACCATGCAGCTGGCGGCGCGCGGCTGCGATGTCACGGCACTGGATATTTCCGATGATCGGCTGGCGCGGGTGCGGGACAATCTGGCGCGCACCGCCCTGAACGCCAATCTGGTCACTGCCGATGCGCTGCGCTGGCAGCCAGATGTACCCTTCGATCATATCCTGATCGATGCGCCCTGTTCGGCCACCGGCATTTTTCGCCGCCACCCCGATGTGCTGCACCTGAAGGGGCACACCGATCTGGCACCGGTCACCTTGTTGCAGGCGGCGCTGCTGCGCCGGGCCAGCGGTTGGCTCAAACCCGGCGGCCGGTTGGTCTATGCCACCTGTTCGCTGTTCCCGGCCGAAGGGGAGCGCATCGCAGAGCGGGTGATCGCCGGCCTGCCGCGCGATCTGATCGAGGCTGAAGAACTGCCGGCCGGGCTGCTGCCCACCAGCGAAGGATTTGTGCGCACCCTGCCGGGGCAGGTGCCGGGCGGCATCGACGGTTTCTTCATCGCCCGCTTCCGGAAACTGGACGCCTGACACGAAAAAGGGGCGCCGCCGGCATCCGGCAGCGCCCCAGATCGGTTCCGTCCTGCCGCCCCCTCCCGGGCGACAGGACGCCGTCCTCACTTCAGATATTGGGCGATGAACTTGTTCATTTCAAACATCGTGCACTCGTCCTTGCCGAAGACAGCCTTCAGCTTGGCATCGGCAACGATGACGCGCTTGTCTGTCGGCTTCTGCAGATCGTGCTTGCGGATATAGTCCCACACCTTGGCAACCACCTGTCCGCGCGGCAGCGGGTCCGATCCGACGATCACCGCCAGCGGGCCTTGCGGCGTCAGCGGCTTCATCAGTGCGGACGTATTGCGACCGCTCGAGGCTTCCTTGGCCATTCCAATCCCCTTCATCTTATCTAGAGCCACTTGGCCCACCACATCAGTTTGACCCTGATGGGAAGTGTTTAAGCGGGCTTGCTGCGACGCGCGCAAGCGGAAAATATGGTGATTGCGATCCCAAAGCCGCCAAAGCGACAGATGCGTGACATTGTTGCAACCATCGCGGACTAAAAACGCCGGTTGAACCGCAGCCGCCACCAGCGCGGTCGATTCGGTACCGGCAGCCCCGCCACCGCACTGTCCACCAGCGTCTGGTCCAGACAGTTGCTGCATTCCAGGCTCATCAGCCAGCCGCCGTCCGGAATTTCGAGCTGCAGCGCCGCCGAAACCTGCCAGCCTCCCGGTGCAATCCCGCCTGGCAGCACGCCCTTGCCGTCGGCGCTGATCACGTCTCCGGCTGCCACTGCCATGGCGCTGCGCCAATCCAGCCCAATACGCGGCACCAGATTGGCGCCGGCACCCACCAGCGGCTGCCGCCACGCCGCCTGCACACCGGCGGCCACATCCGGCGCGAACAGCGGGCGTTCCGGTGCGCCGGCCGGGATTGCGCCGGTCCAGCGCACCCGCTGCAGCGCCAGCGTGCCGCCAAGCTCCAGTTGCGGCAGCGGCCGCGCCTGTGCCGCCACATCGATCCCGCGCGCCGACATATCGGCTGCCGCCACCGCTGCCAGCGGATCAACGCCCAGCAGCGGCGAGACCAGAGCGCGCGTGCGCGCCGTGAACGCCGCCGCATTCAGCCGCAGCCGGCCATCGGCGCTGTCCAGCTTCACCCCCGCCTCGTGATGCCAGCCGGTTTCTGCCGGCAGCGCCGCCAGCGCTTCACTGTCCCGCGCCAGCAGGTTCCACCCCGGCAGCCGCGCACTGCGCACCGACCGGGCAAACAGCAGCACCGGCCCGGTGCCGCCCGGCCGCCAGCCCAGCGTGAATTCCGGCGTCACCAGCGTGCGGCGCTGCCGGTCCGTTCCCGGCAATAGCAGGCAGGGCGCACAGCCGGGCCGCAGATCGTCCACACTCAGCTGCACGTCCGCCCGCGCAGCGCGCAGGCCGGCGCTGAGCTCCAGGCCTTTCAGTGGCGTCAGCTGCGCGCTGCCGAACAGGCTCTGTTCCTCGCTGGTCTGGCGAATCAGCCGGTCAGCCAACACGATCCCAGCTTCGGTATCGGCCTGACGGCGGGTTTCGCTCACCCGGTCCAGCGCGGCGCCGATCTTCAGCGTGGCGATCCCCCAGCGGCCGGTCAGCGCCAGCTGATGGCGCTCCACCTGCTCGCGAGTGCGGGCGACAAGGCCAAGACCGCCGCTGGCCAGCCCCGCCGGCTGTGCCAGCGCATCCAGCCGCCGGCCATCGGCCAGATCAAGGCCGAGCCGCCCGGTCTGCCGCGCCAGGCTGTTGTCCAGCGTGAGGCTGATTCGCCCGGCGTCCCACATGGCGCGCGAGGCATAGAGCAGCAGATCGGCCTGCTGGCCCAGCGGCTGACCGGCCAGATCGCTGCCGATCGCGCCCCAGCCGGCATCGGGCCGGCCATCCAGTTCCCCGCGCTGCCCGGTGCTGGCAAAGCGCCCGTCGCACCGGGTTGGCAGATTGGGATCGCAGGTGAAACCGGGCAGATTGCCTTGCCGATTGCGCAGGCCCGCCACCGTGAGCTGCCAGCTGAGCGCCGGCGTGACCTCGGCGTTCAGCATCGCCGACAGCCCGGCGCGCGTGCCGCGGTTCAGCCGTTCATTGGTGGTGGTGTTGCGCAGCCAGCCCAGATCGTGGGTCCAGTGCCCCGACAGGCCCAGGCTGACGCCCTTGGTCACCGGCACGTCCAGCCGGCCCACCCCCTGCCGGCTGCCGAACGCGCCGGCGGCGAACTCGCCCGCGCCCGAAAGGCGGTTGCCGGGCCGGCGCGGTTCGTGGGCCAGCGTGCCGGCGCTGCCCTGAAACAGCGCGGCAGGGCCGGTAGCCAGCAGCAGATCGACATCGAACAGCCCCAGCGCCGCGCTGGCCGGCAGCGGCGCGCCGGCCAGCAGCAGGCCTGGCCGCGCCCGGCCATGATGCACCGCCAGCAGCTGCGTGCCATTGCCGGGCGCCGCGCCGATCACCAAACCCGGCACCGGGCGCAGCGCATCGGCCAGCGTGGGCGGCCCGCCGATGTCGCGCTCCGCCGGACCGGCCCACCACAGAAATCCTGGCACATCCTGCGCGGCGGCACTGCTGCCCGGCAGGATCGGCTGCGGCAGCGCCTGCTGATTGGAAACGATTGGTTCAGCCGCCAACGTTGGCGCGGCGGCCAGACACAGGCTGATCGAAAGGACGCGCACGGCCCCGGCCGCCGTCAGCGCGGGCCGTCTCTCCCGGTCGGCTGGCCGCCCAGTGGCTGCCCGCCAGAGCCCACGGCACCGATATTGCCGAACAGATCTTCGAAGAAGCTTTCCTCGCGGCCCAGCGTGGGCGTCTTGTCGCTGACCGGGTTGATGCGGGCGATCTTTTCCATCCCGCGCCGTTCCACCTTCGCCACATTGCCAGCCGGATCGAAGCTGACGATCAGGATCTGCTGCTGCAAGGTCTTGGGCGCCACAAAGGCATATTGGCCGGTCAACCGGCTGACATAATACCAGCTGTTCGGATCGAACTGCGCCGCGAACGTGGGCCGGCCCAGCGTGCGCGACACCGATTCCTTGTTGTCCACACCCGGCAGGATGGAGGTGAACAGGGTTTCGTCGATCAGATAGCCCTGGCTGGCCTTGATACGCGAACAGCCGGCGCTGAGCAGCGCGGCGGCAGTCATCAGGGCAAGCGGATAGACACGGTTCATGAACAGGCTCCGGCGCAAACCTTGGGCGATGGGGGTGCGGCCTTCGGTTTCACCTGCCTCAATATGACAGGCGAAACGATTATGCTAGGCACCTTGCCATGACTCTTCTTGCCAGCCTGAAGCGGCTCGTGTCCGCTGCGCCGCGGTCCGGGCGCACGCCCGCGGCCGCCGATATGCCGCTTGAACGCCTGTACGCTGCCGTGATTGCCGAAGCGCGCCAGCCCGAATGGTATATCGAAGGCGAAGTGCCCGATACGCTGGACGGGCGGTTCGACATGGTGGTGCTGGTGCTGTCGCTGCTGCTGCTGCGGCTGGAGGACGTGACGAGCGGCGATCCGCGCCACCCGGCCGCCCGCCTGTCGGCCGATCTGGGCGATCGCTTCCTTACCGACATGGAAGGCAATCTGAGGCAGGACGGCATCGGCGATCAGGTGGTGCCCAAGCATCTGGGGCACATGATGGCGGCACTGGGCGGGCGGCTGGGTGCCTATCGCATGGCCAGCGGTGATGCCGAAGCGATGGCCGACGCGCTGCGCCGCAACCTGCTGCGCGGCGCGCCGGTGAGCGACGCGGCGCTGGACTGGCTGGTGCAGGAGGCCGGCCGCCTGTCAGCGCGCCTGTCGGCGACCGAATTTGCCCGGTTGGCCGCCGGAGACATGGCATGACGGCTGCGCCTGAATTCAGCCGGCCACTGGCCGCGAGCGACATTGGCGCGGCCACCAGGCGGGCAGCGCTGGAAGCCACTGCCGCCGAGCGGGCGGCGCTGGCGATCCGCTTTGGCCTGGTGTCGCTGGCCGGGCTTTCGGCGGTGCTGGAGGTGAAACGCGAAGCCGCCGGCATCCGCGTGACCGGCGACGTGCGCGGCGAAGGCGAACAGGCCTGCGTGGCCAGCGCCGAGCCGGTGCCCTTCAAGGTCAGCGACAGGATCGATCTGCTGCTCGCCGAAATGCCGGACGGCAGCGAAATCGAGCTTGCGGAAGACCAGCTGGATATTGAACCCTTTGCCGGCGAGGTGATCGATCTGGGAGAGATTGCCGCGCAGGCCTTTGCGCTGGCGCTCGATCCCTATCCGCGCCGCCCCGGCAGCGTGCCCGGCATCATCACCGAAGAGGAAGCCATCATGGCGCGCAGCCCGTTTGCGGTGCTGAAAAAGGACTGACCGGCCTCAGAACGGCACATCGTCGTCCAGATCGTCATCAAACGCGCCGGGGCGCTTGCCTGCCGGCGCCGGGGCGCCGCCGCCATAGCCGCCGCCAGCCGGCGCGCCGCCGAAATCATCACGGCTGCCGCCGCCCCCCATGCCACCACCGCCGCCGCCGCCGCCATCACGGCCGCCGAGCAGCGACAGTTCGCCCTTGAACGGCCCAACCACGATTTCGGTGGTGTACCGATCGGCGCCGCTCTGATCCTGCCATTTGCGGGTGGCGATGCTGCCTTCGATATAGACTTCGCTGCCCTTGCGCAGATACTGGCTGGCAACCCGGCCGATATTCTCGTTGCGAATGACGATATTGTGCCACTCGGTCTTTTCCTTGCGCTCGCCGGTCTGCTTGTCGCGCCAGTTTTCGGATGTGGCGAGCGAGAATTCGACCACGCTGCCGCCATTGGGGAAATTCTTGGTCTGCGGATCCTTGCCCAGTCGCCCGACCAGAATCACCTTGTTGACGCCCGCCATCATATTCTCCTTCGCTGTGCCAAAACCCTAGCGCCGGGGCTGCAGTGAAGCAATGTGGTGGTCACCTGCCCCCTTGCACAAATATTGGATTTCACGTCAGACTCAGTTTGCCGCTCAGAACGGGAGTCTTCATGGCCGACGAGATTGAAGCAGCCGGTGCGCTGGCAACGGCTGGACTAGCGGCGCGGGCATTGGATCATCCAGCATCGCCCGGCGGCGCACACCCGGCACATTGCGCCAATTGCGGCGCGGCGCTTGCCGGCCCGTTCTGCGGCCAATGCGGCCAGCGGGCGCATCTGCACCGCAGCGTTGGCGATGTGATCCACGAATTCGTGCACGGCATCACCCATTTCGACGGCAAGGCGTGGACGACTCTGCCGATGCTGCTGCTGCGCCCCGGCAAGCTGACGCGCAGCTATATCGAGGGGCAGCGCGCCCGCTACATCGCACCGGTGCCGCTGTTCCTGCTGGTGGTGTTCACCATGTTCTTCGTGTTGTCCTTTGCAAAAATTCCCGACGATGCCGTGGAGGTCGGCGGCAATACCACGCCGGCCGAACGCGTGGAGGCGTCCCGCAAGACCCTGACCCAGATTGACGCCGATATTGCTGCTGCCGAAGCAGCTGGCGATGCCAACCGGGTGAAGGAGCTCAAAACGGCGCGGGCCGGCTTTGCCGCCGTGTCGCGGCAGGCGGGCAAGGCTGATGTGAAGCCTGCCGATGTCATGTCTGACATTGGCGACAGCATCGTGAAGGCCAGCGAAGAAAACAATATCACCATCATTCAGGGCGTGCCTGCCCTGGATGCCAAAGCCCGGGAGGCCCTCAAGAACCCCAAGCTGCTTGTCTACAAACTACAGACCAAGGCCTACAAGCTCAGCTTCCTGCTGGTGCCGTTGTCGATGCCCTGGCTGTGGCTGGCATTTTTCTGGCGTCGCGATGTTGGCATGTACGATCATGCGATTTTTGCACTTTATTCGATCAGCTTCATCAGCCTGCTGTTCATTGTCGGCAGCCTGGCGCTGACGGCGGGCGTAACCACGGGCTGGGTCTGGTCCTTGCTGTTTCTTGCACCGGCAGCGCATATGTTCGTGCAGCTGCGCGGCGCCTATGGAATCGGCAATTGGGGAGCCGGTTGGCGGACCGTCTATCTGACCCTTGCCGCCACGGTCTCGCTCACACTCTATCTGACCATCCTGATCGTGCTGGGCGTGCTGGACTGATCATTCTGCCGCATTGGCCGGCGGCGGCAGCAGCTCGCTGGCCTGTTCGGTGCGCACCTGCACGTCAACGTCGGCCAGCAGCGGTACCGGCTTTTTGCCCGGATCAACCCCCATGTCAGCAAAGCGCCGCGCCTTGGGCAGCACGTTGCGCTCCAGCGATCCCACGAAATCATTGTAATTGTTCACCGTTTCGCCCAAATTGCGGCGCATCTTCACCATGTGCTCCGCCATCACCGCGATTGCGGCATAGATATCGGCGCCCAGTTTTCCGATCTCGCGCGCCTCGTCGGCCAGTTTTTCCTGCCGCCAATTGAGCGCCACCGTCTTGGCGATGGCCAGCAAATTGATCGGGCCGGCCAACAGGATGCGCTGCTCGAACGCCCAGCCCAGCAGCGCCAGATCATGTTCCAACGCCGCCGACAGGAAATTCTCCCCCGGAATGAACATGATGACGAAATCGGCCGCCTTGCCGAACTCGTTCCAATAGGCCTTTTCCGAAAGGCCGCGGGCGTGCGCACGCACCGCTGCGGCATGGCGCTTCATCGCCGCCATGCGTTCGATGTCGCTGCCGGCCT
This sequence comes from Sandarakinorhabdus sp., assembly GCA_036835345.1. GTDB lineage: Bacteria > Pseudomonadota > Alphaproteobacteria > Sphingomonadales > Sphingomonadaceae > Sandarakinorhabdus. Next base: position 8,319 of record DAITMD010000082.1, read on the forward strand.
CCAGCGCGCCCAGATAATCGTTCAGGCTGCACTTTGAATCGATGATCAGCTGCCGGTCGCCGGGCAGATTGATGATGGCATCCGGCCGCCGGCTGCCGGCATCGGTGGCCATGTGGGTTTGCAGCGTGAAATCGATGCCGGCACGCAGGCCCGCCATTTCCAGTGTGTTGGCCAGCTGCTGTTCGCCCCAGCTGCCCGCCGCCTTGCCGCTGCTCCTGAGCGCAGTGACCAGCCGCGCCGCTTCGTCCGACACGCGGGTCTGCCCGGTCACCACCTGCTCCAGCGCCTTTGACAGCGCGCCGTAATTTTCCGCGCGTACTTTCTCCACCTCGCCCAGCCGGCTTTCATATTTGACCAGCGTTTCGGCCACTGGTGCCAATACGGCCTTCAGGCTCGCCTGGTTCTTGGCCTCGGCCTCGGCAAAACGCTGTTCGGCGCGGCCCAGAAACTGGCTCTGCGCCTGTTCCAGCA
>DAITMD010000083.1:0-8707 GCA_036835345.1 Sandarakinorhabdus sp.
CGGCAGCCGCCCTTCAGGCCGCGCTGGGCCGACAAGCTGGCCACCGCCGCCGCCAGTTCGGCGCGCGGCGTCACATCAAATCGCGCCAGCCAGGCAAACAGCAGGGTGCGAAACACCGCCGGCAGGCGTTCCTGCTGGCCGAAATCAACCAGATCCAGCCGGCCCCCCGGCGCGACCGCCGCTGCAGCCGCCGCCAGCGCAGCCCGCCATTCGGGGATCATCGACAATGTATAGGACAGGAACACCCGATCGAAACCGGTGCCGCCAGACAGGGCCGCGCCATCAAGGCAGGTGGCATCGCCGGCCAGCAAGGTGATCCGGCCTTCCAGATCGGCGCGGGCCACGTTGGTCCGTGCCGTGGCCAGCATCTCCTGCGATATATCGATGCCCGTGAAGCGGGCGTCGGGAAACAGCCGTGCGGCGGCGATCAGGTTGCGGCCGGTGCCGCAGCCGACCTCCAGCACGTGGCAGCCGGGGCCGGCCGCCAGCCCGGCGATCAGCTCGTCGCGCCCCAGCAGAAAATATTTGCGTGTCAGATCATAGATGTGGCGCTGGCGGCGATAGATCCGGTCCATCGCAGCGGCGGGCGCCGCATCACGGCCGATCATGGGGCAGCGAGCGTGTAGAGATGCACCCCGCCATAGATGGACGAGCGATCGGCCGCGGTGAAGCGCGCACTGTCGGCAGCGGCATAGTGCCAGCGGGCCAGCAGATCATCTGGCAGGCGACCGGGCAGCAGGGTCGGCTCTGCGGCGGTGCGGAACAGCACGCGCGCGCCGGGGCGGGCGGTGCGGGTGATTTCGGTCCACAGGCTGGTCAACTGGGCGTCGGTCATCCAGTCCTGCGCATCGAGCAGCACAAAACGGTCACAGCTTTGTGCCGGCTGGGCGGCGAGAAAATCGACGAAGTTGAGGTGGCGATAATCCACCCGGTCGGTGCGGGCGGCCACCGCCGCATGATGCTGCGCCTGCAGATAGGGCGGCAGCGGCGCGCGTTCATGCCGGCCATAGCCCCGGCCAAAGGCCTGCCAGGCGAAATAATTGTCGGCAATCGGAAAATCGCACGACAGTTTCGCCAGGCGGGCACGCAGCACGCTGGCCATATCGGGCGCTTCGCCCAGCAGCGCCTGATACTGCGCCGGCGGTATGCCCAGCCCGAACAGCGAGGCCGGATTGCTGGTCAACCAGCGCACGAACTTCTTGTCGAACAGCGGCGCAAACCGGGTTTCAAAGATCGTCCGCTGTTCATCCAGCGACTGCGCCGCCAGCATGTCGCGCGTATCGATCCCATAGGCCCGGGCCAGCAACTGGCCGGTGACGATGAAGCTGCCGAGCAGGCCGCGACGGTAGAAATTGCGGGCAAAACCGCCGATGCGCCGGCGGCCGAGCAGATCGCGCCCCTCCCAATAATCGCGCGAGACCGCATCCAGATGCGGCGCGACATGGGCCTGATAGGCGGCGATGTTGGCCGGGCTCTCGGCCTCGGCGAAAAAGCGGTGGAAACTGGCCTGATCCGGCAGGTGCCGCGCGGCCGCCAGCTTCAGCTTGCCCAGCGCCACATGGGCGGTGTTGAGATCGACGGCAGTGATGCGCGCCGGATCGGCTGTGAGGTAGGACAGCACGTTGCAGCCGCCACTGGCAATGGTGACCAGATGCATCCCCGGCCCCAGTTGCAGCGCCTCCAGATCGACCACCGGGTCTTCCCAGATCTGGGCATAGACAAGGCCCCGAAAGGCAAAGGCGAAGGCGCGTTCCAGCAGGCTCTGCTTGCTGAGGTCTTCGTGCCGCAGCACGGCGTCGCGGACGGGACGGTGGCGACTGTGCTGACGGGACTTGGCGCGCGCGGTGGCCATGTTCGGCATTCCCCAAGGTTTGCCTGCATTTAGGCGGGGGTGGTGACAGCCGTATGACAATATGGGTGAACGGCCTTTGACTGCGCCCGGATGCCGCTTCAATCGCGCAGAAGATCGTTGATGCCGGTCTTGCTGCGGGTCTGGGCGTCCACGGTCTTCACGATCACCGCGCAATAAAGATTGGGGCCGGGCGATCCATCGGGCAGCGGCTTGCCGGGCAGCGAGCCGGAGACGACAACGGCATAGGGCGGCACCTTGCCGATATGCACCTCGCCGGTGGCGCGATCGATGATCTTGGTGCTGGCGCCCAGATAGACGCCCATCGACAGCACGGCGCCTTCGCCCACGATCACGCCTTCGGCCACTTCGGCGCGCGCGCCGATGAAGGCGCCATCGCCGATGATGACCGGGTTTGCCTGCAGCGGTTCCAGCACGCCGCCGATGCCGGCACCGCCGCTGATGTGGACATTCTCACCGATCTGCGCGCACGAACCGACCGTGGCCCAGGTATCGACCATGGTGCCTCGCCCGACGCGCGCGCCGATGTTGACAAAGCTGGGCATCAGCACCACGCCCGGCGCGATATAGGCCCCGCGCCGCACCACGGCACCGGGCACGGCGCGAAAACCGGCTTCGTGGAAATGATCCGCGCCCCAGTTGGTGAATTTCAGCGGCACCTTGTCCCAGAAACCGGCGCTGCCGGGGCCGGTGCCGAAACCGGGCATGGCTTCGTTGCTATAGAGCCGGAAGCTGAGCAACACCGCCTTTTTCAGCCACTGGTGGGTGGTGCCATCGGGCTGCGCCACGCGCAGATCGCCGGAATCGAGCCGGCCGAGCGCTTCTTCCACCGCGATGCGCAGCGTGCCTTCGGTGTTGCTGGACACATTGGCACGGTCTTCCCAGCCGGCGTTGATGATGTCTTCAATGCTCATGGCGTTGCTCCAGGCTGTTCAGCACCTCGGCCAGAAAGCCGGCGAGATCGTTGATGCTGAAATCGATATGGGCACGGCATTCGCCCGGCCCCTGCTCGCTGCCATTGTCGATCCACACGGTGGTCATGCCGATCGCCTTGGCCGGGGTGAGGTTGCGCGCCATGTCCTCCACGAACAGGGCGCGGCCCGGATCGATGCCGTGCGCGCGGCACATGTGGGTATAGGCCGGCGGCTGCGGTTTGGGCACATAAGCCAGCGCGTGGATATCGTGCAGTGCATCAAAGGCGTGGGACAGGCCCAGCCGCGCCAGCACCCGCTCGGCATAAGGCGCATCGGCGTTGGTGAAGACGAACTTGCGGCCGGGCAGGCGGGCGATCATCTCGCCCAGTTCCGGGTGCGGGCTGATCACATCGATATCGACATCGTGCACCTTGGCCAGGAAATCATGCGGATCGACATCGTGCAGCGCCATCAGGCCGGGCAGCGTCATGCCATGGCTGTGGAACAGGCTTTTCTGGATGCGGTGGGCTTCCTGCGGGTCAATGTTCAGCAGCTGCTGAATATAGCGGCCCATGCGCGCATCGATCTGCGGGAACAGCGAGGCGCTGGCCGGGTACAGCGTGTTGTCGAGATCGAAGATCCAGCTGTCGATATGGGAAAGTGCGCTCAGCATCGCGCCCCGCCATAGGGGCTGGCGGCGGCGCTGTCAGTGGGAAAATCGCCTGGACAGGGTGGCGGCGCGGGCGCTGGTACAGCGGGTCGGGTCGCCATGCAGCGCCCGCGCCTGCCTGATCGGAGGATCAGCCTGCCCGCTGGATGCAGCAGCTGACGCCATGTTGCACTGCGGCATGGCCGCCGCGCTACGCTTTGTCGCGGGCAGGATCGGCTTGGGCCCACGCCCGTGCGGTCCTCTGGCTGGTCAGCCGAAGCGCTGTTTCAATGCCGCCATGGCCAGCGCCGCCCTGGCTGCCTCACCGCCTTTGTCTTTCCGGGTCTTGTCGGCGCGGGCGATGGCCTGGGCTTCGTTCTCCACAGTCAATATGCCGTTGCCGATGGCCAGCCCGTCCAGCGTCAAGGCCATGATCGCCCGCGCGCTTTCGCCGGCGACAACTTCGAAATGATAGGTCTCACCGCGGATCACGCAGCCCAGCGCGACATAGCCATCATATTTGCCGCTCTGCTCGGCAAAGGCGATGGCCGCCGGCACTTCCAGCGCGCCGGGGACGGTGATCACCTCCCACGTCGCGCCGGCGGCTTTCAGGGCGCTGGTCACGCCGTCCAGCGCCATATCGGCGATATGGCTGTAAAAGCGGGCTTCGACGATCAGGATGTTGGTCATTGCTTGTCCGATTCGGGCTGGTCCGTTCTGGCCGGGATGGCGCGTTCGCCCACAACATGCAGGCCATAGCCTTCGATGCCCACGATGTTGCGGTGCTGATTGGTGAGCAGGATCATGTCGGTGACACCCAGATCGACCAATATCTGCGCGCCGATGCCATAATCCCTGAGCGTGATCGGCTCGCCCTGGCCCTTGGCGCGCATCTGTTCGGAAATGGCGGTAGGGCTGCCGTCACGGATGATGACGATGATGCCGGCGCCTTCTGCTCCGATCACGTCCATGGCGCGCTGCAACTGCCCGGCGCGATTGCCCTTTTCGGCGAACATATCGGTGAACATCGATTGGGTGTGCACGCGCACCAGCGTGGGCTTGCCCGGTTCGATGCGGCCCTTCTGCAGCACCATATGCTCGGAATATTCGGCGGTGTTGGCATAGGTTTTGGCCGTCCATTCGCCGCCGTGCCAGCTTTCCAGCTTCGTTTCGGCCACGCATTTCACCAGCCGGTCGTGGCGGTGGCGATAGGCGATCAGATCGCGGATGGTGCCGATCTTCAGGCCGTGGCGGCGGGCGAACGGGATCAGATCGGGCAGCCGCGCCATGGAACCATCATCGTTCATGATCTCGCAGATCACGCCGCTGGGGTTCAGGCCGGCAAGGCGGCTGATGTCCACGCTGGCTTCGGTATGGCCGGCGCGCACCAGCACGCCGCCATCGCGCGCCACCAGCGGGAAGACATGGCCGGGGGAGACGATATGTTCCGGCCCCTTGCCGGCATCGATGGCCACCGCGATGGTGCGGGCGCGGTCAGCGGCGCTGATGCCGGTGGTCACCCCTTCCTTCGCCTCTATGGAAACGGTGAAGGCGGTGCTGTGGCGGGTGCCGTTGTGCTGCGCCATCAGCGGCAGGCCCAGCGCCTTCACCCGGTCTGCCGCCAGCGTAAGGCACACCAGCCCGCGGCCATATTTTGCCATGAAGTTGATCGCATCGGGCGTCGCCATCTGGCCGGGGATGATCAGATCGCCCTCGTTCTCGCGGTCTTCATCATCGACCAATATATACATGCGGCCGTTGCGGGCTTCGTCGATGATATCCTCGATGGGAGACAGCGCCGGGCCGGCCGCGCGATCGGCCAGCCAATGCTCCAGCTTGCGCAGCGTGTCGGTGGTGGGGTTCCACTCGGCTTCGTCCAGCGCGCGTAAGGAGTTGGCGTGCAGGCCGGCGGCGCGGGCCATGCCGGCCTTGCTCTCCTCCCCGCTGGCAACAAGTTCCCGCAACCGGGCAATCAGGGTCTCGCTCACAGGCGCCTCACATCCAAATGTGATGCGGGAGTGCGCCTGTCACATCACAGTGTCAAGAGCGCAGTTGATTCATCCGGAACAGATAGCGGGCGAGCACGTCGATCTCGATATTCACCTCGTCGCCGGCCTGCGCCGTGCCAAAGCTGGTCCAATCGGCGGTGTGCGGGATGATGTTGACGGTGAAATCATGGCCGTCGGTGTGGTCGCTCACGCTGTTCACCGTCAGCGACACGCCGTTCAGGCAGATGCTGCCCTTGGGCGCCACATAAGGCGCGATGCTGGCCGGCATGCGAAAGCTGAAGCGCTTTGAATCGCCTTCCGGGGTGATGCTGTTGATGCGGCCCACGGCATCCACATGGCCGGTCACGATATGGCCGCCCAGTTCGTCTCCCACCTTCAGCGCGCGTTCCAGATTCAGGCGCGCGCCCGGCTGCCACAGGCCGGCGGCGGTGGCGCGGCGGGTTTCGGCCGATACATCGAAGCTCAGGCTGCCGGCGGATTTGGCCACCACGGTCAGGCACACGCCGGAACAGGCGACCGATGCGCCGATGGCGATGCCAGATGTGTCGTATCCGGTGTTCACCACCAGCCTGAGGTCGCCGCGCGCCTCTGCCGAAGCGATGGTGCCGATGTCGGTGATGATGCCGGTGAACATGACAGCGGCCTACCGCAGTCTGGTGTAGCGTTCAATGCGGTCGGCGGCGAGTTGCTGCACCGGCCCTGCGGCCCAGCGGCCGTGCGCGGCAGCCAGATTGGGGCAGCCAATATCGGGCAGGGTGCGCCCCGCCCCGATCAGGATCGGCGCGCGGTGCAGCAGCAGCGTATCGACCAGATCGGCGCGAAACAGGCTGCCGGCCAGCGCCATGCCGCCTTCTGCCAATATGTGTAGCGCCGGATCGGCCACCAGCGCCGCCAGATCGGCAAACCGGGTGACGTGGGGCGGCAGGCCATCATCCTGCCCCACCACGCCAACGCGCGGGCTGCGCGCCTCCAGCCCCGGCAGGCGCACATCAAGGCGCGGCGCATCGGCATCCCAGGTGCCGCGCCCCACCACCACCAGATCGGCGCGGGCGCGTTCCAGATGGGTGGCGGCGCGGGCGCGCGGCCCCGTTATCCACTGGCTGCGGCCATCCAGCAGCGCAATCGCCCCGTCCAGACTGACCGCCAGCTTCAGCGTGATGTGCGGCCGGCCCAGCCGCTGCCGCGTCAGGAACCCGGCCAGCCCGGCCTCTGCCTCGGCGCTGCGCACCCCGCTGGTGACGGCGATGCCGGCCGCCATCAGGCGCGCCCGCCCGGCGCCATTGGTGCGCGGATCGGGATCATCGGCGGCAATCACCACCCGCGCGGCGCCGGCGGCAATCAGGCTGTCGGCACAGGCCGGCCCGCGGGCGCTTGCGTGGGCGCAGGGCTCCAGCGTGACATAGGCGGTGGCCCCGCGCGCGGCAGCGCCAGCCTGTGCCAATGCCGCCGCTTCGGCATGGGGCCGTCCGCCGGGCTGGGTCCAGCCGCGCCCGATCACGCGGTCCTGCTTCACCAGCACGCATCCCACCGACGGGTTGGGCGTGGCCAGGCCAACGCCGCGGCTGGCCAGCGCCAGCGCCGCGCCCATCCAGCGCCAGTCGGCGGCGGTGCCCGTCACTCGATCGGCGGTTCCGCCGGCACCGCTGCCGGCACCCGCACGATGGCATCCACGGCGGGCTGTGCCGCCACATAGGGGAAATCCTTGGCCAGCCCGCCCCGGTTCACATAGTCATCATATTGGGCCTGCGCCTCTTCGCGGGCCTTGCCGGTCAGCGTGGCGATATAGGCGCGGCTTTTGGCCAGGGCGGCTTCGCGGGCGGCCTTGGTGGCCTTCGCATCGGCAATCGCATCTTCGCGGGTGCGATCCGCCTTCCAGCTCTGGGCATAGATGATCTTCAGATCGGGCTTGGAATAGCCCCAGCGCGATTCGATCAGGAACAGGGTGAACAGCGACGTGGTGGCCAGCACGGCACCGGCTGCAATCCAGTAGCGTCTGCGGCGCTGCGCGGCGTCAAGCGGATCAAGAAATGCCATGGCGCGAACCATAAGCGGGGCTGCGCGGCTTTGCCAGTGGTGCGGCGGTTTGGCGTTGCCGTCAGGCTTCGCGCAGCAGGCGGATGATCTGATCGGCAGCGGCGGTAGGCTCGGTGGCGGCGGTATCGATGGTCAGCGCGCTGGCCGGCATCGCCGCTTCGCTGGCGGTGAAATCGGCGTGGAGTTGCCGCAGCAGCGCCGGGTCGCGCAATTTGCCGAACCGGCCGCGATCATCATTGGCGATGCGCGCCAGCTGTGCATCCAGCGGCAGGGTGAGCCGCACGAACAGGCACTGCCCCCCCGCCGCCGTGAACAGTTGCGCCGCCTGCGCCGGAAAGCCCGCCGACACGCTGGATTCGGGCTGAAAGGTGAAGATCAGCGACCGGCCCTCGCTGGCGGCCTCGCCCAGCACCTCCAGCCAGAATTGCTCCCGCAGCCGCACGAAGCCGGGCGATCCGAACGGGAACACCGCGTGCACGGCATCGACGATCAGATGATTGTGGAACAGCGGCAGGCCGGCGGCATCGGCCACCGCCTTCGCGATCGTGTATTTGCCCGAAGCCGGCGGGCCGTGCAGGAACAGCAGCTTCATGGGGACAATCGCGCCAGTGCCGTATCGCGGCCGATCAGCGGCAGCAGCGCCGCCATTTCCGGGCCGTGCGGCTGCCCGGTCAGCGCCAGACGCAGCGGCATGAACAGCCCCTTGCCCTTGCGGCCGGTGGCGGCTTTCAGCGCCTCGATCAGGCGGCTCCAGATATCGTCGCCCCATTCCAGCCCGGCCAGCGCGGCGTGGGCCTGCGCGATATAGTCCGGCTCTTCGATCACCGGCGTGATCGGCCCGGTGATGACCGCCTGCCACAGCGCGGCATCATCGATGCGGGCCAGATTGCCGCGCACAGCGTGCCAGCCGGCCTCGCTCATGCCGGCGGGCAGGCGCGGCGCAACTTGCGCAAAATCCATCAGATGCAGGCAGCGCGCCGACAGGGCGGCCAGATCGGCGGGATCAAAACGCGCCGGGGCGCGGCCGAAATGGCCAAGCGCAAAGCCGGGCAGCAGATCGGCCAGCGCTGCCACCGGTTCCACCGGCTGCGAGGTGCCGAGCCGGGCCAGCAGCGCCGCCACCGCCGCAGGTTCGATGCCCAATTCGCGCCACGCATCCACGCCTTCCGATCCGATCCGCTTGGAAAGTGCGGCGTCCGCGCCGGTGAGCAGCGCCAGATGCGCCAACTGC
>DAITMD010000084.1:0-8653 GCA_036835345.1 Sandarakinorhabdus sp.
TCGTGCTGGGCTGCGTGTCGCCGGTGGGCGAACAGGGCAGCGATATCGCCCGCATCGCCGTGCTGAACGCCGATTATGCCGAAACCACGGCCGGCGTGCAGATCAACCGCTTCTGCGCGTCGGGGCTGGAGGCCACCAACATGGCCGCCGCCAAGGTGATGGCCGGCGAGGCCATGTTCGCCATCGGTGGCGGCGTGGAATCCATGTCGCGCGTGCCGATGGGCAGTGACGGCGCGGCCTGGGCGATGGACCCGGCGGTGGCGTGGAAAACCTATTTTGCGCCGCAGGGCATTGGCGCTGATCTGATCGCCACCAAATATGGCTTCAGCCGCAACGATGTGGATGCCTATGCGATGGAATCGCAGAAGCGCGCCGCGCAGGCCTGGGCGGAAAAACGTTTCGCCCGCTCCATCGTGCCGGTGAAGGATGTGATTGGCGAGATGGTGCTGGCGCATGACGAACATATGCGCCCCGGCACCGACATGCAGTCGCTGGGCGGGCTGGCCCCGGCCTTTCAGGCGATTGGCGAGCAGATGCCCGGCTTCGATGCCATCGCCCTGATGCGCTATCCGGAAATCGAGAAGATCGACCATGTCCACCACGGCGGCAATTCGTCCGGCATCGTCGATGGTGCCGCTGCCATATTGGTCGGCAACAAGGCGATGGGCGAGAAATATGGCCTGAAACCCCGCGCCCGCATCCGCGCCATGGCCAGCATCGGCAGCGAGCCGATGATCATGCTGACCGGGCCGGAGTTCGTCGCCAACAAGGTGCTGGCCCGCGCCGGGATGACCAAGGACGACATCGATCTGTTCGAGCTGAACGAGGCGTTTGCGTCCGTCGTGCTGCGCTACATGCAGGCGCTGAACATCCCGCACGACAGGATCAACGTGAACGGCGGCGCGATTGCCATGGGCCACCCGCTGGGCGCGACCGGCGCGATGATTTTGGGCACCGTGCTCGATGAGCTGGAGCGCACCGGCAAGGGCACCGCGCTGGTCAATCTGTGCGTGGGTGCGGGGATGGGAACCGGGACCATCATTGAACGGATCTGAGTGCCGCCGCCGCCCATCCACTGCTGACCAAATTCAAGGGGAAACCCAATGACCACCGCAATTCACACTGAACTCGATGCCGACGGCATCCTCACCCTCACCATCGACGTGCCCGGCCAGTCGATGAACGTCATCACGCCGGAGGTTCAGGCCGACCTCGCCGCCGCCATCGACCGCCTCAAGACCGACGATGCCGTGAAGGGCGCGGTGCTGACCTCCGGCAAGGCCAGCGGCTTCATGGCCGGGGCGGACCTGAAAGGCATGGGCGCGCTGTTCGGCGGCGGCAGCCTGCCTGAAGGCAAGAGCAAGATGGCTGCGCTGTTCGATGGCGTGTTCGGTCTCAACAAGCTGCTGCGCGATCTGGAAACCTGCGGCAAGCCGGTGGCGGCGGCTGTCAATGGCCTGGCGCTGGGCGGCGGGCTGGAGTTTGTGCTGGCCTGCCATTACCGCGTGGTGGCCGACAATCCGAAGATCACGCTGGGCCTGCCAGAAATCATGGTCGGGCTGTTTCCGGGGGCTGGCGGCACGCAGCGGCTGCCGCGCCTGATGGGCGTGCAACCGGCGCTGATGTATCTGCTGCAGGGCAAGAACATGTCGCCGCAGGAGGCGCTGGGCTTTGGTGTGGCGCAGGAGATTGCCCCGGCTGACGAGATCGTGGCGCGCGCCAAGGCGTGGGTGAAGGCCAATCCGCAAGGCGGTGTGCAGCCTTGGGACACCAAGAATTTCAAGTTCCCCGGCGGCCCGGCCAGTGCCATGGCCCCCGGTTTCGCGCAGACCTTCATGGCCGGCACCGCGATGGCGCATGTGAACGCCGGAGACAATATGAACGCGCCCAAGGCGATCCTGAGCGCGGTCTATGAAGGCTGCCAAGTGCCGATGGACACCGCCATCCGCATCGAGAGCAAATATTTCGCCAAGGTCGTCGCCGACCCGCAGGCCGGCAACATGATCCGCAGCCTGTTCGTTTCCAAACAGGCCGCCGAAAAGGGCGCTCGCCGGCCCAAGAATGTGCCGGCAGCGCCGACCAAGAAGGTCGCCATGCTGGGCGCCGGCCTGATGGGCGCCGGCATCGCCATGGTCTCGGCGCAGGCCGGGATCGACGTGGTGCTGCTGGATACGACGCAGGAAGCCGCCGACAAGGGCAAGCAATATACCGCCGACCGGCTGGCCAAGAAGCGCACCCCGGCGGACAAGGCCGAGGCCATCCTGAACCGTATTCATCCCACCACCGATTATGCCGATCTGGCCGGGTGCGATCTGGTGATCGAGGCGGTGTTCGAAACCCGCGAGATCAAGGCGGGTGTGACGAAGCAGACGCAGGCGGTGCTGGGCCCGGATGTGATCTTTGGCTCCAACACCTCCACGCTCCCCATCACCGGCCTTGCCGAGGCCTGGGACAAGCCGGAAAATTTCATCGGCATCCACTTCTTCTCGCCGGTGGAGCGCATGCCGCTGGTGGAGATCATCGTCGGCAAGAAGACCGGCGCGGCGGCCATCGCCAAGGCGCTGGATTATGTCGCGCAGATCCGCAAGACGCCGATTGTGGTGAATGATTCACGCGGTTTCTACACCTCGCGCTGTTTCGGCACCTATGTGCAGGAAGGGCTGGCGCTGCTGGGCGAAGGCACCGTGCCGGCGCTGATCGAGAATGTCGGCAAGCAGATGGGGATGCCGGTCGGCCCGCTGGCGGTGAACGACGAGGTGGGCCTTGATCTGTCATACAAGGTGGCGCAGCAGACCAGGGCCGATCTGGGCGATGCCTATACCGGCGGCCCCGGCGAGGCGGTGATCGAAAAGATGCACGAGATCGGCCGGCAGGGCCGCAAGAACGCCAAGGGATTTTACGTCTATCCCGAAGGCGGCAAGAAATATCTGTGGCCGGAACTGGTCAGCACCGTGGCCGGCGCCCTGGCGCAGCAGCAGCCCAGCGCGGCGGAGGTGAAGGAACGCCTGCTCTATCGCCAGCTGGTGGAGTGCGCACGCTGCATGGGCGAAGGCGTGCTGGAAACGCCGGAAGACGGCGATCTGGGCGCCATCTTCGGCTGGGGCTTTGCGCCGTTCACCGGCGGGCCCTTTGCCCATATGGACACGCTGGGCATCGCGCAGGTGGTGGCCACGCTGGACCGGCTGGCGCAGCAACATGGCCCGCGCTTTGCGCCGCCGCACTATCTGCGCGACATGGCGGCGGCGGGGGAAAGCTTCTACGGCCGGGCGGCGAAACGGGCGGCCTGAACGGCTTGCGGGCGAAGGCGGGGCAGGGCAGGCTGCGGCCATGACCAGCGCCGCCTTGCCCTTCACCCTGCCCAGCGGCCAGCAGATCCGCAACCGCATCGCCAAGGCAGCGATGACCGAGGGGCTGGCGCAGAAGGACGGCGTGCCGAATGCGGCGCACGCTTCGCTGTATCGGCGCTGGGCGCACGGCGGTTGCGGTCTGCTGATCACCGGCAACGTGATCGTCGATCGGCGGCATCTGGAACGGCCGGGCAATGTGATCGTGGACGGCCCGCTCACCGCCGAAGCGCAGGCGGCGTGGGCGAACTGGGCGGCGGCCGCCACCGAAAATGGCACCCACGCCTGGGTGCAATTGAGCCACGCCGGCCGGCAGACACAGAAACTGGTCAACCCGCAGCCCAAGGCCCCCTCGGCCGTGAAGCTGGCGCTGCCCGGCGGGCAGTTCGGCATGCCGGTGCCGCTGACCGAGCGCGAGATCCTTGATCTGATCGACCGCTTCGCCTTTGCCGCCACGGCGGCGCGCGCGGCGGGCTTTACCGGGGTGCAGGTGCACGCCGCCCACGGCTATCTGATCAGCCAGTTCCTGTCCCCGCTGGCCAATGTGCGGACGGACGGCTGGGGCGGGTCGCTGGAAAACCGGGCGCGCTTCCTGCTGGAAGTGGTGAAGGCGGTGCGGGCTGCGGTGGGCGCGGATTTCACCATCTCGGTCAAGCTGAACAGCGCCGATTTCCAGAAGGGCGGCTTTGCCTTTGATGATTGCCTGATCGTGGCGGGCTGGCTGGCCGATCTGGGGGTGGATTGCCTGGAATTGTCGGGCGGCACCTATGAACAGCCGGCGATGATGGACATGGACGGGCTACAGCCGCGCGAGGAACCCAGACAGCAATCGACGCGGCAGCGCGAAGCCTATTTCGTGCAGCTGGCGCGGGCGCTGATGCAGGCGAAAACGCCCCCGCTGATGGTCACCGGCGGTTTCCGCACCATCAATGCCATGGAGGATGCGCTGGCCAGCGGCATCGCGCTGCTGGGGGTGGGCCGGCCGCTGTGCGCCGAGCCGGACTGCGTGGGCGAACTGCTGGAGGGCCATGTCGAGGAGCTGCCGCGCTTTGAAGACCGGCTGGGCATCGGGCCGGCGTGGGCGGCGGGCATCGTTGGCCCGGCATCGCCGGTGAAGCTGATCCGCACGCTCAATGGCTTTGCCGCACAGGCCTGGTATTATCAGCAACTGCGCCGGTTGGCGGCCGGCGGAGCAGCTGAAAAGCTGGGCAGTTTCAAGGCGTTTCTGGCGGAACAGGCGGAAAACAAGGCGCGCCTGTGATGCGCCGGGCGGTGGCCGTGCTGGCGGCGCTGATGCTGGCGCTGGTGTGGATCGGCTATCTGGGCGCGATCCGCGATCCGGTGGAAACCCATTACCGGGTGGAACTGGCGGGGCTTGAGCGCCCGCTGCGGCTGGTGCATCTGACCGACATTCATGGCAGCCAGTGGGACATGCCAGAGATGCGCATCGCCCGCATTGTGGCGCAGGCCAATGCGCTGCGCCCCGATGTGGTGGTGATCACCGGCGATTTTCACAGCAGCAAGCTGATCAATCCCAAGATGCGGCTGGAGGAATCGCTGCGCCCGCTGATGCGCCTGAACGCGCCGCTGGGCGTGTGGAGCGTGCCGGGCAATCATGACGAGCCCTACTGGATAAGGCGCATCATGAAGAAATTCGGCCTCAACCTGCTCACCGGCGATCTGGTGGATCTTGGCCCGCTGCAGATTGTCGGCAGCGATGATCTGATCCTGGGCAGGCAAAGCGTCGGCCGCTTTCGGGCGGCGGCCGCTCGCGCCGATCCGGGCAAGCCGCTGATCGGCCTTGTTCATGAACCCTGGCTGTTCAACTTTGTGCCGCCCAACGTCGCGCTGCTGCTGGCCGGGCACACGCACGGCGGCCAGATCGACGTGCTTGGCTGGCCGCGCGCGACCGGATTTTACGAAACCCGCCGCCGCGGCCTGTTTCGCAACGCTCGGGGTCAGGCGCTGCTGATATCGGCCGGCCTGGGCACCACGTTCGTGCCGATGCGCATCGGGGTGCCGCCGGAAATCGTCGTGGTAGAGCTTTACCCCTCTGGCAGAAACTCCGGCACCGAAAGATAACGCTCCCCGGTGTCATAGTTGAAGCCCAGGATGCGGCTGCCGGCGGGCATCTCCTTCGCCTTGATGGCGATGGCGGCCAATGTTGCGCCTGACGATATGCCGATCAGCATGCCTTCCTCTTTCGCGGCCCGTAGCGCCCAGGCCTTGGCGTCGGCCGCGTCCACCTGCACCACCCCGTCCAGCAGCGCGACGTCCAGATTTTTCGGGATGAAGCCGGCGCCGATGCCCTGAATCGGGTGCGGGCTGGGCGATCCGCCGGAAATCACCGGGCTGGCCGCCGGTTCCACCGCAAACACCTTCAGCGCCGGCCAGCGGCTTTTGAGCGCCCGCGCCACGCCGCTGATATGCCCGCCGGTGCCAACCCCGGTGACGATGGCGCCAGGCGGGGCATCGGCGAAATCGGCAAAAATCTCTGCGGATGTGGTGCGCACGTGCACATCGATATTGGCCGGGTTTTCAAATTGCTGCGGCATCCATGCGCCCGGCGTTGCTGCCACGATCTCGGCGGCGCGGCCGATGGCACCGTTCATGCCCTTTTCGCGCGGCGTCAGATCGAAGCTGGCCCCGTAGGCCAGCATCAGCCGCCGCCGTTCGATCGACATGCTTTCGGGCATGACCAGGATCAGCTTGTAGCCTTTCACGGCGGCCACCATGGCCAGCCCGATGCCGGTGTTGCCGCTGGTCGGCTCCACGATGGTGCCGCCGGGCTGCAAATGCCCGCTGGCTTCCGCCGCCTCGATCATGGCCAGCGCAATGCGATCCTTGATGGAACCGCCGGGGTTGCTGCGTTCGGACTTGATCCACACCTCGGCATCAGGGAACAGCCGGGCCATGCGCACGTGCGGCGTGTTGCCGATCGTGTCGAGGATGCTGCTGGCCTTCATCGCGAGTCTCCCTTTGCGCCGGTTCTAGGCGATGCTGCGGCGGCGGCCAACGCTGCAAAATCTTGAGGCCGCTAAACCGGCGCGTCGAAACGGTCGGCCCGGCGCAGTTCCGGGAACCGCCACGCCCACAGCAGCGTGATGGCGATGGCTCCGGCGCCGCCGATCACCACCGCCGGCACCGCGCCGATGAACCGCGCCGCCAGCCCCGATTCCAGCTCGCCCAGTTCGTTGCTGGCCGAAATGAACAGGCCCGACACGCTGGAGACGCGGCCGCGCATGTCGTCGGGGGTGTGCAATTGAATCAAGGTGCCGCGCACGAACACGCTCATCATGTCGGCCGCGCCCAGCACCGCCAGCGCCGCGATGGACAATGGAAAGGATGTGGACAGGCCGAACACGATGGTGGCCGCCCCGAACAGCGCCACACAGGCGAACATCACCGGGCCGACATGGCGTTTCAGCGGCCGCGTGGCCAGCAGCAGCGCCGTGACCGCCGCGCCCACCGCCGGCGCGGCACGCAGTGGCCCCAGCCCCTCCACGCCGACATGCAGCACGTCGCGGGCATAGACCGGCAGCATGGCAGTGGCCCCGCCCAGCAGCACGGCGAACAGATCCAGGCTGATCGCGCCCAGCACCACCCGGTTGCCGCGCACATAGGCGATGCCTTCCTGCAGCGATCGCCATGGCGACAGCGCCGATGGCGGCGGCCGCGGCACCGGGCGGATGACCATCAGGCAGAAAAAGGTGACGGTGAACAGCGCCGCCGCCACCACATAGGGCGTGGCCGGCGACACCGCATAGAGGAACGCGCCCAGCGGCGGGCCGACCACCGCGCCCGATTGCCAGCTGATGCTGTTCAGCGCGATGGCCTGCGGCAACAGCGTGCGCGGCACCAGATTGGGGCCAAGCGCCGCCATCGAAGGCCCCTGAAACGCCCGCGCCACGCCCAGCAGCGCCGCCACCACGAACAGCGCCGCCATCGGCACTTGGCCGTTCAGCGCCAGCGCGCCCAGCACGGCAGCACAGGCGATTTCCAGCGCCACGGCGGCGCGGGCGATGTGGCGGCGGTCCAGCCGGTCGGCAATCACCCCCACCACCAGCGCCAGCACGAACAAAGGCAGGAACTGCGCCAGGCCAATCATCCCCAGCAGCAGCGCGGCTTCATCGCGGCTCTGGGTTTGGCGTGCGATATCATAAACTTGCCAGCCGATAACAATCACCAGCATCATGCCGGCAATGGTGGCAAAGAAGCGCGCCGCCCAGAAGGCGCGATAATCCGGGATCAGCAGCGGCGCGGGGATTGACGGCATCTGCCTCGCTTAGCCACCGTCTTGGCCCACAGCAATGCCGCAGGTGGTTTGCTGCAAGTGGCGGAAGATGGTAATTCCCGAATCATGGTCGGGTTTTTGCGTGCATTGCCGGGTTATATGCTGGCGCTGATGCTTGTCGCGGTCGGCATCGCGATGATGCTGATGGCGTGGACCGGCTGGTCGCTGGGCATCAACTGGTATTGGGCGCTGGGCGCGCTGGTGCTGTCGGCGGTGGCCCGATTCAACGCCTTTCTGGTGGTGGGGGCCTATTTCTTCGCGCGCGAATATCTGAACTGGGATCAACTGCAGGCGCTGGCGTTCGGTGCGATCGGCTTTCTGTTCATCACGCCCGGCGTGGTGCGCGATATCGGCATCATGCTCACCGGCAAGGATCCCACCGGCAAGACCCAGCCTTGAAGCGCTTCACTCCTGCCGCGTGACGAAACTGTCCAGTACACGCTTGCGGCCGGCTTCGAAATCAATCTCCAGCTTGTTGCCATCCACGTGGAACACCACGCCTTCACCAAAGCGCGCATGAAATACCCTGGTGCCGCGCCGGAACTGGGTGGCCGGCGCCAGCGAGACATGGCTCACCCGCGCCTCTTTCGGCGCTGCGCTGCGCGGGCCGAAATCGCGGCTGCCAACCTCTCTGGCATTGCCCCAGCCGCCATCGGCCTTTGCGCGGTCCCACCCCGGTCCGCGCCCGCGCTCACTGCCGCGCGCCGCCTCTGCAAAGGGATCGCCGCCGGCCAGCGCCGCCCGCCACAGGCTGGGCCCGCCCGACATGGTTGATCGGGCCTCCACCAGATCGGCCGGCAGTTCGGCGATGAAGCGGCTGGGCAGCGCCGCCGTCCATTGGCCATAAACCTGCCGGTTGGCGGCATTGATGATATGGGCGCTGCGGCGCGCGCGGGTGATGCCGACATAGGCCAGCCGGCGCTCCTCCTCCAGCGCCGCCGTGCCGCCTTCGTCCATCGAACGCTGGCTGGGGAACACGCCTTCCTCCCAGCCGGGCAGGAAGACATGATCAAAC
>DAITMD010000085.1:0-8536 GCA_036835345.1 Sandarakinorhabdus sp.
GTCACAAATGCCACTGTTCTGACACGCCGGTGCGGCGTTTCGGGCATTTATGGCACAAAAAATGCCCATTTCGGGCATGCGGCCGCCCGAAACCCCGCCATTCAGGCAGGGTTTACGAACCCTTGCCGGCTTCCGGGGTGAAATATTTGTCGAACTTGCCTTCTTCGCCCTTGTGCGAATCGGCATCGTCCGGGGTTTCACCCTTCATGGTGATGTTGGGCCACTGCGCCGCGTAGGTGGCGTTCAGCTCCATCCACTTTTCCAGGCCGCCTTCGGTATCGGGCAGGATCGCCTCGGCCGGGCACTCCGGTTCGCACACGCCGCAATCGATGCATTCGTTGGGGTTGATGACCACCATGGTCTCCCCTTCATAGAAACAGTCCACCGGACATACTTCCACACAATCCATATATTTGCACTTGATGCAGGCTTCGGTGACGACGTAGGCCATAAGTCTCCCCCGGGGGATACACCCCTGAACGATCTGATATCTGCGCCGGCCTTAGGCGACCGCCAAGGCCTCTGGCAAGAGGGCATCTTGCCCGACATGCGCCAGCCGGGGCGACAGATCGGAATAAAACTCGCGGGCCTCCACATAGGGGCCGCGCCGCTGCGGCAGGCCTTCCACGCGCACCACGATGATCTCGTCGCCGCGCAGCCAGCTGAGCACGCTGCCGGCCCGCACCTGAGCCGAAGCGCGTTCAACCACCCGGCCATCGATGCGCAATCGTCGGCTTTCACACAGGTCCTGAGCGTGGGCGCGGCTTGGCGTCAGGCGCGCAAACCACAGATATTTGTCGATCCTCAGCCCAGCTCCGTAAACCAATTGCTACCTGCCTTTCATGCCGGCCAGGATGGCGAACGGTGAAGCCATGGCCGCCCTGGCATCAGGCATGGCGCCGTGTGAATTCGGGCCTGGGCGGGGCTGCGGCCCGCGGGGCCGGCCGGCCCAGGCGAAATGCGGTGTGCCGTCCACCAGGCGCGGCCGATAGCCCAGCGCCCGCAGCAGCCGCGCCAGCCCATCCTGCGACAGGCCCAGGCTGGCGGCCCAGTTCGGATCGGGAATGAACGGCGCGCGGCCCGTCCGCCGGCTGTGGATCTGCCGCGCCAGCCGATCGACCATGTCGATCCGCACCGCCGGACCGTTCCCCGCCGCCAATCGCCAATAGCCGGCCACGCGCAGGAAATCCGCCGGGCTGTCCTCGCCGCCCCAGTCACTGGCAACGCTCACCCGTCCGGGCGGCGGCAGCGGCGGCAGCGCCTGCTGCTGCGTGGCAACCGCCCACAGCGCCAGCCGCCAGCGCGTGGGTTCCGGGCGCAGCAGCGCCGCCATGAACAGATGCAGCGGCCCCATCCGCACCCCGGCGCGGGTGAGCGCCGCGCGGTCATCGCGGGACAGGCCGACAATCTGATCCGCAACCGCTTCGCGCGACAGCACGCCCAGCCCTTCAACCAGCTGCACGATCAGGCCGCGCGCCGGCGCCGACACGGTTTCGCGCAAGGCCGGCAGCCCCGCCAGCGGCCCCAGCACAGCGGCGATGCGGCCTTGAAGCCATCCGTCCAGCCGCAGCTGCACCCGGCGGCGGTCGTCCGGCGCAAGGCCGGATATTGCCCGGTCAGTCTCGAGGCGCGGCGCCAGCGCATCGCGGCCCTTGCGCAGCTGCGCCACCGGTGCGCCGCGCCAGAGCAGGCGCGGCGGCAGTTGACCGGTGAAATCCAGCGCAAATTCGTCATCGCTGCTGCCGGCCAGTGCTTTTGCCCGGGCCGAAAGCTCGCAGGTGAGATGGCGTTCCGCCGCCGCCAGCAGCAGCCGCTGTTCGCCGGCCCGCGCGGCGGCATCGGCAGTGAAGCGGAACCCGTCCAGCCGGCCGATCGCCTCGCCATCCACCATCACCGTGCCATCGGTTTCGATCAGCACGGCGGCGCTGGCGCCCTTGGCCTTCAGATCTTTCAGCAGCACCGCCGTGCGCCGATCGACAAAGCGCTGCGTCAGCGCGGCGTGCAGGGCATCCGACAGCCGGTTTTCCAGCGCCCGCGTGCGTTCAGCCCAGGCCGGGCCATCCTCCAGCCAGTCCGGCCGGTGCGCGACATAGGTCCAGGTGCGCGCCGCCGCAATGCGATCGGCAATCGCCTCCACATCGCCGGTCACCCGGTCAAGATGGGCGATTTCGGCGGCAATCCACGCATCCGGCAGCCGGCCGCTGCCTTCGGTGAGGTGGCGGAACACGCGGCCGACCAGCCGGGCATGGGCTTCATCCCCGGTCTTGCGATAATCGGGCAGTCCGCACGCCTGCCACAGCCGCGCCAGCCCGCGCGTGCCCAGCAGCTGCGATTTGGCGCGCTCCATCACCCATGGCTCGCCCGACAGGCGCTTGAGCACCGCCAGATCGATGGCATCATCGCCGCGCACCAGCTCCGGGCGCGGCGGGCGCGCATCCAGCGTCGCCACCAGCCGCGGCAGGCTGGAGAAATCCAGATCATGATTGCGCCACACCAGCTGTGTCAGCGGCTCGAAGCGGTGCGCCTCCAGCCCCTCGATCTCCTCCGGGCTGAACTGGCACTGCGCCGCGGCGCCCAGCTGCACCGTGCCGAACGTGCCGTCTTTCTGGTGGCGGCCGGCGCGGCCGGCGATCTGCGCCATTTCCGCCAGCATCAGCCGGCGCTGGCGCTTGCCATCGAACTTGCCCAACGCGGCAAAGGCGACATGGGCGATATCCATGTTCAGGCCCATGCCGATGGCATCGGTGGCGACCAGATAATCCACCTCGCCGCTCTGATACATTTCCACCTGCGCGTTGCGGGTGCGCGGGGACAGCGCCCCCATTACCACCGCAGCGCCGCCCTTCTGCCGGCGCAGCATTTCGGCGATGGCATAGACTTCGGTGGCGGTGAAGGCGACGATGGCGGTGCGGCGCGGCAGCCGCGACAACTTCTTCGGCCCGGCATAGGCCAGTGTGGAAAAGCGCGGCCGGGTGATGATTTCGGCTTCGGGCAGCAGCTTGCGGATCAGCGGCCGCAGCGTTTCCGATCCCAGGATCATGGTTTCGGCATAGCCGCGCGTGTGCAGCAACCGCTGGGTGAACACATGGCCGCGTTCGGGATCGGCGCCCAGCTGGCCTTCGTCGATGGCGACAAACGCCACCTCGCGGTCCAGCGGCATCGATTCCACCGTGCACAGGAACCAGCGCGCGCCCGGCGGCACGATCTTTTCCTCGCCGGTGATCAGCGCCACATTGGCTGCGCCCTTGGCAGCCACCACCCGGTCATACACCTCGCGGGCCAGCAGCCGCAGCGGAAAGCCGATCATGCCGCTGCTGTGGCCGCACAAACGCTCGACAGCCAGATGGGTCTTGCCGGTGTTGGTGGGGCCCAGAACAGCCGTTACCTTGCCCTGATCGGCCGAGCGGGGAAAGGCGCCGATCCTGTTCACCCCTGAAAGGTGGAACCTGCGCGCCGCGCCGGCAAGAGCCTGTGGCAAGATGGCATCCGGACCATCCCGGGGGCAGCGAGCGACTGGCTCTGCCTCCAACCCATCATACGAAACCGGTGGCTTTCGTCATCCCCGGAATCTGACACACGGCGATTCGCAGCGTCAAGTGACCGTTTGAAGACCTCGCCTCATCGGGATTGATCCGGCGCGTGGCTGTTGCCCGATTGACACGGCAAATCAGCATGGGCAATGCTGATACATATTGGTGTACGCGTATCAGTGCGTGTTGAATCAATGGTTTGTAAGCGGTTTGTTCAACCAACTGCAGCGGCGGGGGCGAATTGTACCAACCGGAATTCCAGCCAGGCGGCGGCGGCAGCGCAGTATTGCCGGCCCCGCGCATGCTGCCGGGATGGTCGCTTGACCGGCTGGGCCAGGCCCTGCGCCGCGCCGCCCATGCCGAACGCGGCCGCATCATCGCCGATTGGCAGCGCCTGCGCCGGGCCGCCGCGCAGGGCGATATCGATCTGGATCTGGGCCACGCCGTCTTTTCCCGGCGCTGGTGGCTGAAGGCCGGCACCTGCACCGCGCTGGTGGGCGGCGCGGTGTGGGCCGGCCTGTCGGTCCCGCCCATCCACGAAGCCGTGCCGCCGGTGATGACCCCGGCCCAGCGCGAAGGCGCGGTTCCGCACATGGTGGCACCGCTGGCGATGGGCGCAGTGTCGGGCGCGGCCCCGCATGTTGATGCCCGCATGCTGCAGCCGCTGGCCGAAGCGCCGGAACGCCCGCGTGTGGAACGCAGCCTGTCGGTGGGGCGGCGCGGCCTGGCCGGGTCGCTGCGCAGTGCCGGTGTGGGCGCGGCGGATGTGGCCACGGTGGTTCGCCTGCTGGGCGGATTGAACCCGCCGGGCGGCAGCAAGGCCGATCTGGTGCTGGGCCGCCGCGAAACCAAGACGGTGCCGCGCCCGCTGGACAGCCTGAACCTGCGTGCCGCCTTCGATCTGAAGGTGGAGATTGCCCGAGTCGATGGCGAAATGGTCATCAAACGCATCCCGATTGCAGTGGATTCCACCCCGCTGCACGTCTCGGGCGCGGCGGGCAGCAGCCTCAACCGGGCGCTGCGCAGTGCCGGCATCCCGGGCGGCCAGGCCGCCGAGTTCGTCAAGCAGATGCGCCACGTTGTCGATTTCCAGCGCGGGCTGGGCAAGGATGACCGGTTCGACATCATCATCGAACAGGATCGCGCCGAAACCGGCGAAGTGCGCCACGGCCGCATGTTGTTCGGTGCGCTGGCGCGGCGCGGCAAGGACCCGGTGGAGATCGGCTGGCACGACGGGGAATATTATCTGGCCAGCGGCGAAGGCGTGAAAAAGGGCCTGATGAAAACCCCGGTGGACGGTGCCCGCATGTCCAGCGGGTTCGGCATGCGCCGGCATCCGGTTCTGGGCTTTTCGCGCATGCACAAGGGCGTGGATTTCGGCGCCGGCACCGGCACGCCGATCATGGCGGCGGGCAGCGGCACCATCAGCTTTGCCGGCTGGCACGGCGGCCACGGCAAATATGTGATGGTGCGCCACAACAAGCAGCTGGCCACCGCCTATGCCCATATGTCGCGGATCGATGTGAAGCCGGGGCAGAAGGTGCGGCAGGGGCAGGTGATCGGCGCGGTCGGCTCCACCGGCCTGTCAACCGGGCCGCATCTTCATTACGAAGTGTGGTTGAACGGGCAAGCGGTGAACCCGGTGCGGCTGAAATTCATTGGCGGCGCCGAACTGGCCGGCCGCAGCCTCGACAATTTCCAGCGCCAGATGAACCGCTGGCGCGCCATGCCGGCGGTGGCCGCAGCACCCAAATCCACGCAGGCGGCAGACTGACGCAGCTTGCTGTTGTCATGATTTGGCCATGCTGGGCTGGGAAGACGGCATTGTGATTGCGCCCCTGATGATCGCTGCCGTGCTGGCAGCCCCCACCCCGCTGCCCCGCCCGCAGCGCCCCGTGGCCCCGATCGTGTCAATGGCCTGGGGCGAGGAAGCGGCGCGCGACAAGCTGGGCGAAGCGGCCGACGTGGCCCGCATCGCCGGCATCAAGCCCGGCATGGCAGTGGCTGATATCGGCACTGGCGGCGGCTATTATGTGATGCGCCTGGCGCCGATGGTGGGGCCGCAGGGCCGGGTGTATGCGCAAGATGTCAGCCAGACGGCGCTGAACTTCGTGCGACAGCGGGCGACGGCGGCAAAGCTCACCAATGTCCGCTATGTGCGCGGCGGCCAGTCCAGCACGCGGCTGCCGGCGGCCAGTGTGGACGTGG
The DNA here is from genome assembly GCA_036835345.1 of Sandarakinorhabdus sp. GTDB lineage: Bacteria > Pseudomonadota > Alphaproteobacteria > Sphingomonadales > Sphingomonadaceae > Sandarakinorhabdus. Next base: position 5,739 of record DAITMD010000085.1, read on the forward strand.
CACTGATGGTGCATATGTATCACGAGATCGAACAGCCCTATCTGCTGCTCGACCGGCTGCGGCGCAGCCTGAAACCCGGCGGGCGCGTGGTGATCGTGGATATGGACCGCCCGTCGCAGCAGCACGGCATGCCCAAGGCGCTGCTCACCTGCGAGGTGAAGGCGGTGGGCTATGAACTGGTCGGTATCACCGATATCGCCCAGGGCTATGCCGCCGTGTTCCGCCCCGGCCTGCGCCCCGATCCGGCCAGCGTGAAGGCGTGCCGGGCATGACCACCAAAATTCCGCCTGTCGTGCTGCTTTATGGCCTTGCCGGCCTGATCCCGTTTCTGGCGGCACCGATCGGCACGCTGGCTGCGCCGGATTATCGCTGGCAGTTCAACGAAGCGCTGCTGTGGTGGAGCGCCATCATCCTGTCGTTTCTGGGCGGGGCGCGCTGGGGCGCGGCAGTGCAGACGGCCGCGCCCGATCCGGCGCTGATCGGCCGCGCCATGCTGCCCAGCATCACCGGCTGGCTGATCCTCCTGATGCCGGCGAGTTCGCGGGTGGCACAATTTTCCGCGCTGGCGGCGGCGCTGCTGCTCATCCTGGTGTGGGATTGGCGATCGGATGGCCTGCCCGGCTGGTATGGCCGGCTGCGCCTGATGCTGACCGGCGGCGCGATTACGGCGCTCCTCTGGCAGGCGGCTCTACAGGGCTGACCAGCGGGCGAAGATGGCGGTGGGTAGCAAAAGCCCGCGCGCTTCCTCGCGGATCGCCATGTCGCCCACTTCGATGCTGCCGCCGCGCAGGGCCAGCGCCTGATCGAGCAGCGGATGCAGCGCCAGTGCCGACATGCGGATGGCATAGACGGTGAGCACGAAAAGCCGCGCGTCATCGGCCAGCAATTGCCGGGCCAGATCGACCAGTTCCGGCAGATCGCGTTCCAGCTGCCAGACCTCGCCATCGGGGCCGCGGCCATATTTGGGCGGATCGAACATCAGGCCGTGATATTTGCTGCCGCGCCGCACCTCGCGCCGCAGAAATTTCAGCGCATCATCGATGATCCAGCGCACTGGCGCGTCGGCCAAACCCGACAGCGCGGCATTTTCCTTGGCGGCCGCCACGCTTTTCTTGCTGGCATCCACATGCGTCACCTGCGCGCCCGCCCGCGCCGCCACCAGGCTGCCGACACCGGTATAGCCGAACAGGTTGAGAAACCGGTCACCGGGCTTGAGGCGCGTTTGCAGCCAGTCCCACTGCCCGCCCATGTCGGGGAAATAACCCAGATGGCGAAACGGCGTGTTGCTGGCCCAGAAGCCCACGTCACCGGCCGGCGTGGGGCGCTTCATCGCCCAGCGTTCGGGCACATTCGATTGCAGGTGCCAGCGTCCGCCGCCGTCCTCATCGCTGCCGCCGATGAACTCGCCATCGGCTTTCCATGTCGCGTTGGCCGGTGCCCACATGGCCTGCGGTTCCGGGCGGATGAAGCGGAAGCGGCCATGGCGTTCCAGCTTGCGGCCGCCGCCCGAATCGATCAGGGCGAAATCCGCCCAGGGCTCGGTAATCAATGTGGCCAGCGCCGTCATGCGGCGGGCTTGTGCTTGCCGATTTCGGCACGGGCCGGGGCGCCGGCCAGCATGGCGGCACCGGCGGCGCGGGCCTGATCCACATTCACCGCTTCGATGCGGGCAATGATCTCGGCTGGCGGCACAAAGCGGCGATGCACGGCCAGGCTGCGCGCCAGATGATCGGCGGCCCCCTGCGGTGCCTCCAGCGCCATCAGCAGCCCGGCCAGCGCCTGCGCGCGCGCGCGGTCAAGCTCGGCCTGTTCAAGGCTGGCGGCGGTTTCGGCCATCACCTGCATCACCAGATCGCGGGCGGCTGCCGCGTTGCCGGGATCGGTCGCGGCATGCACACTCAGCAGCCCGCCATCGGCATAGGGCTGCAGCGCAGCCGACACGGCGTAGGCCAGTCCGCGCTCTTCGCGCACCTGCTGGAACAGGCGCGAGCTCATGCCGCCGCCGGCTGCCAGCGTGAACAGCAGCGCGGCATCCTGCGCCGGATCATGATGACCGGGCGCGGCCCAGCCGGCCGTCAATTGCGCCTGTTCGATGCGGCGCTTGTCGTGGCGGCTGGTGGGCGTGAAGGCCGCCGGCGCGGCCTGCGGCTGGACGGCGCTGGTTGCGGCAGCGGGAAACGCCGCTTCGGCCAGCCGGCACAATATGTCGTGATCCAGCTTGCCGGCCGCCACCAGCGTCAATCGCTGCGGCGCATAATGATCGGCCTGCCAGCCCAGCAGATCATCGCGGGTGATGCGCGCCAGCGATGCCTCGTCCCCCAAAATGGAGCGGCCCAGCGGCTGATCGGCAAAGGCGGCTTCCTGCAGATGATCGAACACGATGTCGTCGGGCGTGTCGCGGGCCTCGCCCAGTTCCTGCAGCACCACCTCTTTCTCGCGCGCCAGATCATCGCCGTCGAAGCGCGCGCCGCTTACCAGATCGGCCAGCAGATCGACACCCACTGCCAGATCCTTCGCCAGCAGCCGGGCGTGAAACATGGTGGCGTCGCGGCTGGTCCAGGCGTTCAGCTGGCCGCCCACATCCTCCATTTCCTCGGCAATCTGCCGCGCCGATCGGCGGTGGCTGCCCTTGAACACCATATGTTCGAACAGATGCGCCAGCCCGTTGAGCGATGCCGGCTCAAAGCGCGATCCGGTATCGGCGCTCACTGCCAGCGCCAGCGTCTCCACGCCGGGCATCGCCCAGCTGGCCACGGTCAACCCGTTGGGCAGGATGGTGAGTGTTGGCGCCTTCATCG
>DAITMD010000086.1:0-8495 GCA_036835345.1 Sandarakinorhabdus sp.
ATGGCCTGACGATCGGGCAGGCCGGGCGGGGCAGAGCGGCGGGGAGGACGGGCCATGGGCGCACCATGGGCGTATCGGCCCACGGCGGCAAGGGCGGGACAATCCCCCCTATTGTGTGCACAAAGCGCACAGCCCATATGACAGCGGGTGCAATCCATGGCTGCCCCGCCCGGCTCGCCGCCACACGGCGAGGCCGACTTTCAGACGCTGAAGCGCTTCCTGCCCTATCTGTGGCCGGCGGACCGGTCTGATCTGAAGCTGCGCGTGGTCGGCGCGCTGTGCCTCGTGCTGCTGGCCAAGGCCACCATGCTGGCCATGCCCTATGCGCTGAAGCTGGCGCTGGATGCGATGGCGGCCAAGGTGCCTGACGGCGTGGGGGTCGCCATGGCGCTGGTCGCATCCTATGCGCTGGCGCGTTTTGGCGGGGTGTTGTTCGACAATCTGAGGAATGCTCTGTTCGAACGGGTGGGGCAGGAAGCGGCACGGCGGCTGTCGCTGGATGTGTTCACCCATATCCACCGCCTGTCTTTGCGCTTTCACCTGGAACGCCGCACCGGGGCGCTGACCCGGCTGATCGAACGCGGCACCAAGAGCATCGACACGATGCTGTATTTCCTGCTGTTCAACATCTTCCCCACCGTGATCGAGCTGGCCGCGGTGTGCTTCCTGTTCTGGCGCGGCTTTGGCTGGGAACTGGTGGCGGCAACCTTGCTGATGGTTGTGGCCTATATCGTCTATACCCAGCGCATCACCGATTGGCGCGCCGCGCTGCGCCGCGAAATGGTGGAAAGCGACCAGCGCGCCACCGCCCGCGCCGTCGACAGCCTGCTGAACTATGAAACGGTCAAATATTTCAACGCTGAAGCCCATGAGAACGACAATTATGGCAAGGCCATCAAGCGTTACACCGATGCCGCCACCAAATCCGAAGTGTCATTGTCGTGGCTCAACATCGGGCAAAGTTTCATCACCAACCTGCTGATGGCCGGGGCGCTGGTCTATGTGGTGTGGGGCTGGAACCAGGGGCGCTTCACCATCGGTGATATCGCCTTTGTGAACGGCCTCTTGATGCAGTTGTTCCGCCCGCTCGACATGCTGGGCATGGTGTACCGGGAAATCCGCCAGGGCCTGATCGATATGGAGGCGATGTTCCGCCTGATCGATACCGAAACCGAGATTGCCGATGCGCCGGATGCCGCGCCGCTGGTGATTGCCGGCGGCCATATCAGGTTCGATGCCGTGGATTTCGGCTATGATCCGCGCCGGCAGATCCTGCACGGCGTCAGCTTCGAGGTGAAGCCGGGGGCCAAGCTGGCGGTGGTCGGCCACAGCGGGGCCGGCAAATCCACCCTCAGCCGCATCCTTTATCGTTTCTATGATATTCAGGGCGGCGGTGTGACCATCGACGGACAGGATATCCGCACCGTCACGCAGGACAGTCTGCGCCGCGCCATCGGCATCGTGCCGCAGGACACGGTGCTGTTCAACGACAGCATCCGCTATAACATCGCTTATGGCCGCCCTGATGCCGCTGAGGCGGAGATTTACGCCGCAGCGCGCGGCGCGGCGATCCACGATTTCATCATGGGCCTGCCGGATGGTTATGACACGCAGGTGGGCGAACGCGGCCTGAAACTGTCAGGCGGTGAGAAACAGCGTGTCGCCATCGCCCGCACCATCCTGAAGAACCCGGCCATCCTGATCCTGGACGAAGCCACCAGCGCGCTGGACAGCGCCACCGAAGCCAGCATCCAGGGTGCGCTGGGCAGTGTATCGGCCGGGCGCACCACCATCGTGATCGCCCACCGCCTGTCCACCATCACCGATGCCGACGAGATACTGGTGGTGGACAAGGGCCGCATCAGCGAACGCGGCCGCCATGAGGCGCTGTTGGCAAAGGGCGGTGCCTATGCCGACATGTGGGCGCTGCAGCAGGCCGAAGATGATATGTCGGTGGAAACGGCAGCCGCCTGAAACACTCGCTTGAAACACTCGGGGGGCCGGTTCTGCTGAACCGGCCCCCCTTCGCTTACGCAACCTTGTGATCACAGGCGCGGCCGGCCTCGCTGACCAACCCGCTTTTGCAGATACGGTGAGCGGCGCCGCGCGGATGCAGCGTTACGGCATCACCACAGTGTCGATGACGTGGATCACGCCATTGCTGGTGCCCAGATCGGCGGTGCGCACATGGCTCATGCCGCCCTTGGCATCGCGCAGCATCACCACATCGCCCATCAGCGAGGCGGTCAGCTTGCCGCCCTGCACGGTGGTGACTTCGGCCTTGCCGCCGCCAGCCTTGATCGCGGCAACCACATCGGCCGCCATCAGCTTGCCCGGCACCACGTGATAGGTCAGCACCGAGGTGAGCGTGCCCTTGTTTTCCGGCTTCAGCAGCGTGTCGACCGTGCCGGCCGGCAGCTTGGCAAAGGCGGCGTTGGTGGGCGCGAACACGGTGAACGGACCCTTGCCCTTCAGCGTATCGACCAGGCCGGCAGCCTTCACGGCGGCGACCAGCGTGCTGAAATCGGCGGCACTGGCGGCGGTATCGACAATGTCGGCCGCCGGCTGGGCATAGACGGCGCTCGGCGCGGTGAGGCCGGCAGCGGCCATGGCGAACAGCGCAGCGCGCAGGTTGTTGCGGGAAATCATGGGGGTTATCTCCGTGAAACTGATGCCCCGCCGGAAATGACGGGCGCTTCAGTTACGCCAGATGGGGTGACAGACAGGTGACTACGAGTGTCGCTGCGACGAAATGGGTCGATCAGGCGGCGGACAGTGCGCCCGTGGCAATCACCGGCCCGGTGGGCGCGCCAGTGGTGGAACCACCGACCGGTTCGATGGAAATCGCCAGCACCGCGCCGGCCTTCAGCCCGGCCAGAAGTTCGCGCGGGATTGCGTGAGCGGCGCCGGCAGAAATATCGATCACGCCCAGCGAGCGCGGCGGGTTGTTGCCTTCGATCACCCATAGTTCCGGCACCTTGCCTTGGGCGTCGGGCCCGCCGGCAACCGGCGCGAAGCGCACTTCGCCCTTGCCGGCATCAAAGGCCGCGGCCAGCAGCGGCCGGCCCTCGCTGTCGGCCAATGTCGCCACCAGCGCGGTGCCGGTGCTCACGGGGACGACTGGCCCGGCAGCCGGCTGCACCAGCAGCACCGCTGCCAGCGCCGCCAGCGCCGTGCCGCCCAGCCCGATGCCGCGCCACAGCGCCAGATTGTGCCAGAAGCCCGAAGCTGTTGGCAGCGCCGGTGCGGCGCGGCGGGCGGGCTTAAATTGCGGCTGGGGCTGCACTTCGGCGGCAATCGCCTGCCACACGCCCGGCGGCGGCGCCAGCGGCGGGGTCGCTTCATCCAGCGGCGACAGCAGCGCCTGCCAGCGTTCAACGGCAGCGCGGAAACCGGGATCGCCCACCAGCCGCAGTTCGGCGGCCTTGCGATCGGCGCGGGCCAGCGCGCCCAGCGCATAATCCATGGCCAGCGCTTCATCGGCGGTCAGGCCGGCAAGGCCGTTGTCGCCATTTCCGGCGTTGGGGGGCAGGCTCATGCCGCCTCCCCCTGCAAGTCGGCGCGCATGCGGATCAGGCCGCGCCGCACCCAGCTTTTGAGCGTGCCCACCGGCACGCCTTCACGCGCCGCCAGTTCATCATAGGTCGCGCCTTCGAAATAACAGGCGCGAATGGCGGCAGCGTGGCGCGGTTCCAGCAGCGCCAGCGCCGCGTTCAACCGGGCCGCATCCTGCGCGTGGGCAAGGCCGGCATCGGGCGCCGGGCCGGCATCGGCAAGATGCAGCGCCTCTTCCACCGGGGCATGGCGGCCGACCGGGCGCGCCCGGATCCGATCGATGGCGCGGTTGCGCGCGATCGTTGCCGCCCAGGTAATCGGGCTGGCGCGGGCCGGATCAAAGGTGGCAGCCTTGCGCCACACCGTCACGTAAACCTCCTGCAACACGTCTTCGGCTTCCTGCCGTTCAATCACTATACGCACGATGATGCCGAAAAGTTTTGCAGCCGTGCGATCATAAAAGGTCTGGAACGCCGCCGCGTCCCCCTCCGCCGCCCGTTCAAGCAGCCGGGCAAGTTCCCCCGCGCCGCTCATTTCACACCGCCGGGCACAGCAATCGGGCCATCGGCACTGCCGGTAATGAACTGGCGCACGTGCGGATTGTCGCAGCCTTCAAGCGCGGTGCGCGGGCCTTCCCAGATGATGCGTCCCTGATGCAGCATGGCCACCTTGTCGGCGATGTCGCGCACACTTGCCATGTCGTGGGTGATCGTCAATGCCGTTATCTTCAGATCGGTCACCAGCGCGCGGATCAGCCGGTTGATGACCGCGGCGGTGATCGGATCCAGCCCGGCGGTGGGCTCATCGAAGAAGATGATCGGCGGCCGCGCCGCAATCGCCCGCGCCAGCGCCACGCGTTTCTGCATGCCGCCCGACAGTTCGGCGGGTTTCAGATCGGCCACCTCCGGCCCCAGCCCGACGCGCGCCAGATTGTCGATGGCACTGGCGCGCCGATCAGCGGCGCTGCCGGGCAGGGCAAAGCTGATGTTGCGCCACACGTTCAGGGAATCGAACAGCGCGCCGCCCTGAAACAACATGCCGAACCGCGCCCGGTGGGCATCAAGCGCCGCGCCCTTCAGGCCGGCCACCTCGGCGCCGTCCACCCGGATCGCGCCTGCATCGATGGCAATCAGGCCCAGCACGCATTTCAGCGTCACCGATTTGCCGGTGCCCGATCCGCCGATGATCACGCAGCTTTCGCCGGGCATCACCTTCAGATCGATCCCGTCCAGCACCTGCCGCGCGCCAAAGCGCTTCTTCACGCCGGCCAGTTCCAGTCGAGGCTCTGGGCGGGGGACCATCACGATCCGAACACGATCACGGTGATGATCAGGTTTGACAGCAGGATCAGGACAAAGCTGGATACCACCGCATTGGTGGTCGCCTTGCCCACGCCCGCCGCGCCGCCGCCGCTGTGATAGCCGTGGTAACAGCCCATCAATGCGATGATGAAGCCGAACACGCCGGCCTTCACCAGGCTGGAGAGAATATCGTCCACCTCAAGATAGCGCTCGGTCGTGGCCAGATATTGCGCGCTGTTGAAGCCCAGCCGCTGCGTGGCCAGCAGCCAGCCGCCCGCCACCCCCAGCGCGTTGGAGACCAGCACCAGCCCCGGCATTACCAGCACCGCCGCCAGGATGCGCGGCGCCACCAACCAGCGCAGCGGATCGGTGCGCAGCGTCACCAGCGCATCAATCTGTTCGGTCACCCGCATCGTGCCCAGTTCCGCCGCCATGGCGCTGGCCACCCGCCCGGCCACCATCAGCCCGCCCAGCACCGGCCCCAGTTCGCGCACCACGCCGATCACCGTCACCGCCGGCACTGTGGCCGCGGCATTGAAGCGGCTGCCGCCAATGAAAATCTGCTGCGCCAGCGCCGATCCGGTGAACAGGGCGGTCAGGCCCACCACCGGCAGCGACAGCCAGCCGATCACCAGCATCTGCTGCGCCACCTGGCCCGGATACCAGGGCGGCTGCACCATGCGCGCCAGCGCCCGGCCTGCAAAACGCGCCAGCCGGCCGATGGCCGCCAGCCCGGCAAGGACCGCAGCACCGATGGCAATCAGCGCTTTCATTGCCACACCCGTTCAAAGCGCTGGCCCAGCGCCACCAGCAGTTCATAGCTGGTGCGGCCAGCCTGCGCCGCCATGGCTTCGGGATCGAAGGCGACCTCCAGCCAGTCGCCTTCCGCTAGAGCCGGCGCGTCCGTCACGTCAAACGCCGCCAGATCCATCGAAACCCGCCCCGCCGCCGGGCAGCGCACGCCGCCGGCCATGGCCCAGCCCTTGCCGGAAAGCCCGCGCGCATAGCCATCGGCATAGCCCAGGGCCACCGTGGCGATCCGGCTGGGCCGCGCCGCCACGAAGGTCGCGCCATAACCAACGGCACCGCCGGCCGGCACCTCGCGCAGCTGGATGATGCGCGCCGCCATGCGGGCCACGCTGCGCGAAGGCGCCCCGCCGGGCAGCAAGCCGCCGCCAAACAGGCCAATGCCCGGCCGCAGCAGATCGAAATGATAGTCCGGCCCCAGCACTGCACCGGCACTGTTGGCCAGCGCGCGGCGGCCCGCCGGCACCGTGGCCGCCACGCTGGCAAAACAGGCAAGCTGCGCCGCGTTCTGCCGGTGTGATGGATCATCGGCGCAGGCGAGGTGGCTGTGCAGCACCGCCACCTCCACGCCGGCCAGCACGCCGGCTGCCTCGGCGGGATCAAGGCCAAGCCGGTTCATGCCGCTGTCGATCATCACTTCGGCCGGGCGGCCGGTCTGCCGCCACAGCGCCGCCTGCGCCGCGCTGACCAGCACCGGGCGGGCCGGCAGGTTCAGCGCTGCATCCAGCTGATCGGCGGTAACGCCGTGCAATACCGACAGGGTGACGCCTGCCGGCAACGGCAGCAGCGGCGGCACTTCCTGCCAATGCGCCACGTAAAATTGCCGGCAACCGGCCGCCGCCAGCCGCAACAGCACGGCGCGCGCACCCAGGCCATAGCCATCGGCCTTGATCGCCGCCCCGGCTTCGGCACGGCCGGCACGGGCGAAATCCTGCCAGTTGGCCACCAGCGCGCCGCCATCAAGCAGCAGCCGGGCCTGCGGAGGGGGAAGCGAAGGCATCGCACAAGCGATAGCCAGCTTGTTCATGGCCACGCAAGCCATTGCCGTGTAAAGACACGGCCATGAACAAGATGATTTTCGCTGCCGCGCTTGGCCTTCTCGCCGTCACCCCGGCTCTGGCCCAGCCGCAGCCGCGCCCCGACACCGAATTCTGCGCCAAGATCCGCAAGCAGGATCCGGGCGGCATCTGCTCGCCCAAGGGCGAATATGTGACACCCGAAAAAGTCTACAAACCCGACGGCACGGTTATCAATCGATCCACCGGCGACTGACCGCGGCAATCAATCAAACAGCGAGCTGACCGAGCTTTCCTCGGCGGTGCGGCGCATGGCTTCGGCCAGCAACGGCGCAATGGTGATCAGCCTGACCTTGCCGGCGGCCTTCACCGCTGCGGTGGCGGCAATCGAATCGGTGACCACCAGTTCCGACAGCGCCGATCCATCAACGCGCGCCACCGCACCGCCCGACAGCACGCCGTGCGACACATAGGCCATCACGCTGGTGGCGCCGGCTTCCATCAGGGCAGCGGCGGCATTGCACAGCGTGCCGGCGGAATCGACGATATCGTCCACCAGGATGCAGCGCCGGCCGGCGACATCGCCGATGATGTTCATCACTTCCGATTCGCCGGGCCGTTCGCGGCGTTTGTCGACGATGGCCAGCGGCGCATTGCCCAGCCGCCGCGCCAGCGCCCGGGCGCGCACCACACCGCCAACATCGGGGGAGACGACCATCAGATCGGTCGTTCCCATGTGCGCCAGAATGTCTGCCGCCATCACCGGCGCCGCGAACAGATTGTCGGTCGGAATATCGAAGAAGCCTTGAATCTGCCCGGCGTGCAGATCAAGGCACAGCACCCGGTCAGCGCCGGCCTTGGTGATCAGATTGGCCACCAGCTTGGCGGAGATCGGGGTGCGTGAACCCGATTTGCGATCCTGTCTGGCATAGCCGAAATAGGGCATCACAGCCGTGATCCGCCGGGCCGAGGCACGTTTCAGTGCATCGATGCAGATCAGCAGTTCCATCAGATTGTCGTTGGCCGGTGCCGCCGTGGACTGCACCACGAACACATCCTCGCCGCGCACATTTTCGTGAATCTCGACGAAAATTTCCTCGTCGGCAAAGCGCCGGACCGATGCCTGCGTGAGGGGTATTTCCAGATAATCCGCGATCGCCTGCGCCAGTTCAGGATTGCCATTGCCGGCCAGGATTTTCATGTCGCGCCCCCTTGATATCGGCAGGGGCATAGCGGGCCTGTCACCGGCCTGCAACCTCAGGCCAGCGCCTTCTGCAGCGCGGCCACCAGCGGCACATCAGCGGGCGGCAGGGGCAGGCCCGCCATGTCGGCCGGCTGCGTCCAGCGCAGCGCCTGGCCGTCGCGGCCTTCGGGTTCGCCCTGCCAGGCGCGGCACCAGTATAGCAGCATCAGCAGGTGAAAATCCGGATAGGCGAACGACACGAAGGTGAAGGGTTCCAGGCTGGTGGCGGTGATGCCCAGTTCCTCTTCCAGTTCGCGGCTGAGCGCTGCATCGGGCGTTTCGCCGGGTTCCAGCTTGCCGCCGGGAAATTCCCACAGGCCGGCCAGCGATCTGCCCGGCGGCCGCTGGGCCAGCAGCACGCGGCCATCGCCGGCCAGCAGCGCCGCCGCCGCCACCGTGACGACACGAACCGGCGGCGCCATCAGCGCAGCACGATCAGCTTCACCCGGTCCCCGGCGCGCAGCCGCGTGCCGGCCTCGAACTGGTTCAGGGTCAGGAACCTGGCCATCTTGTCATCATCATAGGCCATGCGCGCCGCCAGCGTTTCCACCGTGTCGTTCGCGGCCACCCGCA
>DAITMD010000087.1:0-8481 GCA_036835345.1 Sandarakinorhabdus sp.
GGTGGCCGATGCGCCGCGCCGTTCATCGGCGGTCTTGCCGCCGATCATGGTGCGGTACAATTCGGGCAGCGTGGCCTCCAGATTGCCTTCGCCGCGCTTGCGGAACGCCGCCATCTCCGGCAGCCGGATCGGCAGATCGTGGCTGGCGAACGACAGCACGCGCGGCGTGGCCCCCGGTGCCGGGCTGTGGACCAGCGTGCCGTTGGTCAGGCGCAGCAGGATATATTCGGGATCATCGGTGGCCAGAAACGTGCCGCGGGCGGCCGTGGCGGCGATCACCTGACCGTCCATGCCAGCGGCATCCTTGCTCACAGCGCGCACGAACAGGCCGCGAAGATCGGCGCCTTGATTGCGCGATTCCTCCACCCGCAAGGTCATTCCGGCGCCCATGTTGGCAAATTCGCCCACCTTGATCGACGCCCCAAGCGCGCCAGACCTGAGTTCGAAGCGCAGATTTTCATAGGCATAGCGGGTGACCGGCTGCAGCCAGCCGACGATGCCGAAGTTCACCACGGCAAAGACGATGGCATAGAGGAATGGCACCCGCAGCAGCCGGCCATGCGAAATGCCCGCTGCCAGCAGCGCATCCAGTTCGGACGACATCGCCAGCCGGCGAAACGCCAGCAGCGTGCCCAGCATCACGCCGATCGGAATGCCCAGCGACAGATATTCCGGCAGCAGATTGCCCAGCATCCGCCAGACCACCGACACCGGCCCGCCTTCGTTGATGACGAAATCGAACAGCCGCAGCATCCGGTCCAGCACCAGCAGCATGGCAGCGACCACCAGCGTGCCGATCAGCGGCACCAGGATCAGTCTGAACAGATAGCGATCAATCCGCTTGGTCACGCAGCCGCCTGCATCCTTGGCCGGCGCAGGATTGGCCACCGGGCAGCCCTGCTATAACGGCACCTGCTGGCCCCGTCATGAACAAATCAGGCGGCGACAGCCTCCCCAAGCGGCAGGCCGCACAGCTCGGCGGCACGGGCAAAGCGATCCAGAACTGTATCAATCTGTTCGTCGCTGTGCAGCGCGCAGATCGAACAGCGCAGCAGGAACACGCCGGCCGGGGTCGCCGGCGGCCGGCTCATGTTCACATACACGCCCATCTCGATCAGGGTGGACCACATCAGCGCGGTCGCTTCCTGGCCGGGCATCAGCACCGACACGATGGCGCTTTCGGGCGTATCGGTGGCCAGTTTGAAGCCGCGCGCCTTCAGACCGCCGTGCAGGCGACGGGTGGCTTCCCACAGCCGGGCGCGCTTGTCGTGCGCACTCATCAGCTTGCGGATCGAAGTGGCGGCGCAGGCCACCACCGCCGGCGGCAGCGACGCGGTGAAGGTGTAGGGCCGGCAGACCAGCCGCAAGATCTCGAACTTGGGGTGGTTGGACACGCAGAAGCCGCCCACGGTGCCCACCGATTTGGAGAAGGTGCCGACCACGAAATCGACATCCTCGGCCACGCCGGCTTCTTCATAGACGCCGCGGCCGTGTTCGCCGAAGAACCCCATGCCGTGGGCTTCATCCACCAGCACCATGCAATTGTGCGCCTTGGCGACTGCCACCAGTTCCTTCAGCGGCGCGATGTCTCCCAGCATCGAATAGACGCCTTCCAGCACCACCAGCTTGCCGGCGTCCGGCGGCAGGCGCTTCAGGCGCTTTTCCAAATCGGCAATGTCGTTGTGGCGGAAGCGAACGATATCGGCGTTCGACATCTTGCAGCCATCATAGATGCTGGCATGGCTGTCGGCATCGAGGATAATGAAATCGCCCTTGCCGGCCAGCGTGGAGACCATGCCCAGATTGGCCTGATAGCCGGTGGAAAACACCATGGCGTGGCTGGTGCCGTAAAATTCCTTGAGCGCGTCCTCGCATTCCTTGTGGGTCTGGTAGGTGCCGTTCAGCACGCGGCTGCCCGTGGTGCCGGCGCCAAAATCCTTCAGCGCGGCATGGCCGGCGGCCACCACATCGGGATCAAACGTCATCCCCATATAATTGTAGGTGCCCAGCAGGATGGTGTGCCGGCCCGTGATGATGGCTTCGGTTGGGGACACCACCTCCTCCATCACGATGCCGAACGGATCGCGGATGCCGGTTGATAGCAGGCCGGCATGCTCGGCGATCAGCGGATCGAATTTGGACAGAAGATCGCTCATCGGCTCAGCCCTTCTTGGCGACCAGCCCGGCAACGGCATCGGCAACCTGGCCGATGGTTTCCAGATCGGGCAGCATATTGAGGGGGATAACGATATCCCATTCGTCTTCCATACTGGCCACGAGATCCATCACGGTCAGGCTGTCCATCTCCATGTCGGCGGCGAAGGTGGTGCTGTCGGTCAGGGCCACCTTCTTGGCGTTCAGGGGTTCGATCAGTTCGATGATGCGGGCATATACCCCGGCGCGATCGCTCATTGTGGCTCCATCAGCAGCGTGTTCACGGCCTTTGCCCCGACAACATGGCCAAATTGCGGAGCGACGCGGCGTCTGCATCATGCCCGCTATGGCGGAATTAAGCGAGAGCGCAGCCAAGGCCCGGCCGGGCCGGCATTGGCGTCAGAGCCAGCCGCGGGCGCGGTATCCGGCCACGGTATCGGCCATGCCAGCCGCCAGATCATACTGCGGCTGCCAATAGGCTTCCAGCCGTTCGTTGCCGCCGCGCGCCACCCAGTCCGGACAGGCGAGGTAGAAGGCGCGGTCACGGCTGAGCGTGGGCAGGCGGCCCTGCCAGCTGGCGGTGAGCGTGGCGACGCTGGCGGCCAGCCCCAGCATGCGATTGCTCAGCCTGATCATGCGCGGCGGGCGGCGACCCAGCGCCGCCGCCATGGCGGCGGCGTGATCCCGGTGGCCATGGCCGCCGTGCGAGCCGGCGCCATCATCGATTTCCAGCACTTCGCGCGAGGGGCCGGCCCCGGCCAGCACCAGCAGCGCCCGCGCCAGATCGTCAACATGGATCAGGCTGATCCGCGCCTGTGGCCCGCCGGGCGCCAGCCCGATGCCAAAGCGCGCGGCCTTGAACAGATCGAGCATTTCCGTATCACCGGGGCCGTAAACACCGGGCGGCCGCACGATTACCCAATCCAGCGCACTGCCCATCACCAGATCTTCGGCATCGTATTTGGAGGCGCCATAAAGCGAAAGGCGCGGCTCCCGCGCGGCCAGGCTGGAGACATGGACAAAGCGCGAGACACCGCAGCCGCGCGCAGCCGCCAACATATTCGCCGTCCCGCGCACATTGCCGGCCTGAAATCCTGCCTGATCGGCGGCGTTCACCACGCCGGCAATATGGATCACCGCGCTGGCACCATCGCACAGGCGCGCCAGTGCGTGCGGATCGTCCAGATCGCCTTCTACCCACTGAGTGCCCTCCTGTGGCGGCTGCGGGCGGCGGGTGAGGGCGCGGATCGGCCGGCCGGCAAGCGCGGCGACGCGGCAGCCGACGAAGCCGGTGGCGCCGGTGATGGCGAGGGGGCGGTGTTCAGTGCTCATGTTTCCTGGCCTGGGCCGGGTCGCGGCAAAGCCGCGCCCAGACGTCGAACGGGTTCGGCGCGCAGGTGGGCACGCCGCCCCGCCGGCCGCGCTTGCGCCTGTCGGCGCGCGGCACGCGCGCTCGCGGCGCTACGCGGCAATCTCGAACGGCTGGATTTCGCCCGACAGATATTGCAGCCGCGCCTTGGACCGGCTGAGCTTACCCGAAGAGGTGCGCGGCAGGGTCCGCGGCGGCACCAGCTCGACCACGCAGCTCATCCCGGTGATCGCTTTCACCTTGGTCTTGATGGCGTCACGCAGCTTGATGCGTTCATCGTTGTCGCTGGTGCGGCACTGCACCAGCACGGCCGGAGCCTCTTCGCCGCTGGAGGTGGTGATCGAAAAGGCGGCAATATCGCCGGCCTTGAAGCCGGGCAGCTGCTCGATCGCCCATTCGATATCCTGCGGCCAATGGTTCTTGCCGTTGATGATGATCATGTCCTTGGCGCGGCCAACGATATAGATCGAACCATCCTTCATGTAGGCCATGTCGCCAGTGTCCAGCCAGCCATCGGGCGACAGCACGGCGGCGGTGGCTTCGGGATCGCGGAAATAGCCGGCCATGATGCCCAGGCCCTTCACGAACACCCGGCCGATCTTGCGTTCCGGCAGCACGCGGCCGTTCTCGTCGCGGATTTCGATGGTCATGCCCGGCACCGCCTTGCCGCAGTTGACGATGGCGCGGTAGCGGGTGGGCAGGCGGTGATCGACGCGGGCATCGCCCGACGCGCCCGACAATGTGCGTTCATCGATCAGATCGCACACGATGCCTTCGCCCGGCGGCATGATGGTGACGGCCAGCGTGGCTTCGGCCAGCCCATAGCTGGGCAGGAAGGCCGATGCCTTGAAGCCGGCCGGGGCAAACGCATCGACAAAAGCCTGCATCACTTCCGGGCGGATCATGTCGGCACCGTTGCCGGCCACGCGCCATCGCGACAGGTCATAGCGTTCGGCAACCGGGATCGAATGGGAAATGCGGCGGGCGCAGATGTCATAGCCGAAAGTGGGCGAATAGCTGAGCGTCGCATCCTGGTTGCGGCTGATCAGGGTGAGCCACGACAGCGGCCGGCGGGCGAAATCTTCGGTGGCGATGTAATCGACCGACACCTGATTGGCCATCGGCGCCAGCATGCAGCCGACCAGACCCATGTCGTGATACCAGGGCAGCCAGCTGACGACGCGGTCGCCTTCGCCGGCATGGGTGCAGCTGGCGTGCGCGGCCAGATTGGCCAGCAGCGCCTCGTGGGTGACCGCCACGCCATGCGGGAAGCGGGTCGATCCGGAGCTGTACTGAAGATAGGCGATATCCTGCGGGCTGGCGGTTGGCAGCACCGCATCCGGTGCGGCACCGGCGAACCATTGATCCCAGTCATGCGCCGCACACAGACCGGTGGCGGCATCCTTCACGATGTCGTGCAGGCCCGCCGGTGACAGCAGCATCACCGGATCGCAGCTGGTCAGCTGCACGCGAATCTGTTCCACATAGGCATCGCGGCCGCCAAAGCTGGTCGGCAGCGGCAGCGGCACTGGCAGGGCGCCAGCATAGATCGCGCCAAAGAAGGCAGCCGCAAAGCCGGCACCGGTTTCGGCGATCAGGGCCACGCGGTCGCCGGACTTCACGCCTTCAGCGATGAAGTGCGCGGCATGGCGGCGGGCATCGGCAGCCAGTTCGCGATAGGGATAGACGCGGATCAGATCGGCGCGGGCATCATGAAAATTGAAACCCTTGTTGCCCAGTGCGGCATAATCCAGCGCTTCGCCCAGCGTGCGGAAATCGGCGCGGCGCATGGGCTGCGCATCGCGGGTAGGGGTGGGCACCAGATCGGCGATTCCTGCCGCTGGCACATCGGCCCTCAGGGTTTTGGCCTGCATGGTTTCGGCCATTGTCGTCTCCCTTGTGGCGCTGGTTGCAGCCCGACCAGGCCGCCCAGCGCAGTCATTTGCTTCCACGACGCCATTCGCACGACGGGGCGTTCAAATTCCGGCCCGAAAGTGGCAAGAAAGTGGCATGGAAGATGAACAATTCGTTGGCAGACGGGCCGGGCGGGCACGCAAGCCCCGTGAAAAGCGGGTGCCGCCGCCGTTGCGGGAGGCGGCGCTGCGCGAGCTCGCACTGGCCTATGCAGCGCGCTATGCTACCACAAGAGCGCGGTTGCTGCGCTATCTGGCACGCAAGCTGAAGGAGCGCGGCTGGGCCGGCGGTGCGCCGCCCGATCCGGCGGCACTGGCCGATCGGCTGGTGGAACTGCGCTATGTCGATGATGCCGCCTTTGCCGGCATGAAGGGCCGCGCCATGGCCGCCCGCGGGCTGGGCCAGCGGCGCATCCAGGCCGAACTGGCGGCGGCCGGTGTGGCCGAACAGGATCGCGGTGAACCGCCGGCCGCAGCCGAGGCATTGACTGTCGCCATCGCCTTTGCCCGCCGCAAACGGCTTGGCCCGTTCGCGCGAACAGCGGTTGTCGATCAATCGGCCCGGCAAAAGCAGTTTGCAGCGATGCTGCGGGCCGGGCACGCGCCGGGGATTGCACGGCAGATACTGATGGCGGCAACGCCAGAAGATGCACAAGCGTTGATCGAAGCCGCCGCCCAATAGGCGCTCAACGCAGCAACTGCCTGGTCTCTACGGACCAGCTGACCACCAGGCCCAGCGCCATGCCCATGATCTGGCCCGACAGCGCAAACTGGCGCGGGCGCGGATCGCCGCGGTCTTCCAAGGCAAGGTGCAATTGCGGCTGTGCGGCCACTACAGCTCCGGCAATCAGAACGGCCATGCCGATCCGCGACGTGAGCCCGCCTGTCATTGCCCGTCTCCCCAATACCGCTTGCCGCCAGCTCCAGATGCGGCTGCGGCCGCACCCGTCCAAGCGTGCGACCGCATGATGGGAGAATGACGCGCCGCGCCTGAGCCGGGAATGAACGGGCAGCGAAGCAGCAGTACTTGAGAATGATTTTCATTATTGCTCGCAAGAGTCGCGGCTGCTAGGCGAATGAGACTGAGTCGCAATTGCCAGGACCCGCACTGCATGACACCTCACCCTCCTTTCTGCCGTCGCTGGCAGCTGCTCGCTGCCGCCGCTGCCGCGCTCTGCGCGTCGCCTTCGCTGGCGGTTGCAGCCGGGGATGGTGATGAACAGCTCGGCGGCGACCTGATCACCGTTACTGCCGGCCGCGCCGAAACGCTGGACATCGGCGGTGCGGTGACGGTGCTGGATACAGAGGCGCTGGAGCGCTTTTCGTACAGCGACGTGAACCGGGTTTTGCGTCAGGTGCCGGGCGTGTTGATTCAGGAGGAGGATGGTTTCGGGCTGCGGCCCAACATCGGCATCCGCGGGTCAGGCACGGACCGTTCGGCCCGGATTGCCGTGATGGAAGACGGCATATTGATCGCGCCTGCGCCCTATTCTGCACCCGCCGCCTATTATTTCCCGCGTCTGGCGCGCATGCAGGCCGTGGAAGTGGCCAAGGGACCGGCTGCCATCAAATATGGCCCGCAAACAATTGGCGGTGCGCTCAACCTGTTCTCCACACCGCTGCCGGAAGGCCCGGCCGGCGAAGTTCATGGCCGTGCTGATCTGTTTGCCGGCAGCTTCGGCACCCAGCGTGCGCTTGCATCGGTGGGCGGCTGGGCCGGGCTTGGCGGCGGCCTCGAAATCGGCGCCTTGGTCGAGGGCCTGTATGAACATAGCGATGGCTTCAAGGTGATCGATGCCGGCGGCGAAACCGGCTACAAGATTTCCGATATGGTCGCCAAGCTGGGCCTGCGCTCCACCGATGGTGCCCACAGCCTGGTGTTCAAATATCAGCGCTATTCCGAGCGGTCTGATGAAACCTATCTCGGCCTGGCCCTGGACGATCTGCGCGCCACCCCGGATCGCCGCTACAATTCCAGCCACCTTGACCGGATCGATGTCGCGCACGAAACTTTCCAAATCACCCACGATTGGACGATCAATTCCGGCCTGAGACTGGTGACCACCGCCTATCGCAACGACACGGCGCGCGCCTGGTACAAGCTGCACGATGTGCGCAACACCGCCAATACCGGCTGGACCAGCCTGGCCGGCGTGCTGGCCGATCCGGTGGCTGCGCCGCTCCAGTTTGCCGAACTGGTCGGCGCGCCGGGCTTTACCGGGCGGGCCGGTTCGCTGCGGGTCCGCAACAACAACCGTGTGTATCAATCAACGGGCATTCAATCCGCGCTGGCCGCCGATTTCAAGACCGGCGGCATTGGTCACCGACTGGAGGCCTCTGCCCGCTATCACGAAGACAGCGAAGACCGGTTCCAGCAGGACGACCGCTATCAGATGGTCAACGGCCGGCTTGTTCTTAACTCCGCCGGCCTGCCCGGCACGCAGGACAACCGCGTGGGTGCGGCGCGCGCCTGGTCCTTTTATGTGCAGGATACGCTCACCATCGGTGATCTGATCATCGTGCCGGGCCTGCGCCAGGAAAATATCCGCCTCACCCAGACACGCTGGGCGCTGGGCGATGCGGTGCGCGCCGTGCCCACGTCGGTTTCCGCCAATACCATCAGTGTCTGGAGCCCCGGCCTCAGCCTGACCTGGAAGGCCAGCGATGATATTCGCCTGATCGCCGGTGCCCATCGCGGCTTCTCCAGCCCGGCCCCTGGTTCGAACCTGCCGGCGGAAACATCATGGAACTACGAAGCCGGTGTTCGATACGGCAGCGGGGCCACCCGCTTCGAGCTGATCGGATATCTGAATGACTATGGCAATCTGCTGGGCACCTGCACCGGGTCAACCGGTGGCGGCTGCGATATTGGCGACCAGTTTTCCGGCGGGTCCGTTCAGGTGAAGGGGATAGAGGCGAGCGCCTCGACACGGCTCGGCAATCTGGACAGCCATGGTTTCGAAGTGCCGCTATCGGTCATCTACACCTATACCGACTCCGCGTTCCGGACGTCGTTTGTCAGCCTCTATGGCCCATGGGGCAATG
>DAITMD010000088.1:0-8465 GCA_036835345.1 Sandarakinorhabdus sp.
CCACCAATCAGGACAGCGATTTCACCTCGGCCGATCTGATCGGTTCGAACGATGCCGCCACAAAGATCGATACCTACACCAGCGAACTTCGTCTGGCGTCGAACTATGATGGCTTCTTCAACTTCCTGATCGGTGCCTTCTATTTCCGTGAAGACATCAATTTCTCCAACAACCTGACCTATGGCGCGGATTTCCGCGGCTATGCCAACCTGCTCACCAGCGGCGGCTATCTGAACACCGAAGCGCTGCTTGGCGTTCCGGCCGGCACGTTCGGTGCCCAGGGCCAGGGCCTGTTCGAACGTTACACGCTGAAGAACGAAGCCATTTCAGTGTTCGGCACGCTGGATTTCGCGCTGACCAATCGCCTGACCTTCACCGCCGGCTTCAACTATACCGACGACAAGAAGCGGGCGACGGCCAACGTGGTGTCGACCGACGTGTTCTCGGGCCTTGATTTCGTCGCCATCGGTGTTGGCGGCCTGGGTATTCCGCCGGCGCTGGCCACCAACCCGGCGGTCAACCCGCTGCTGGCCCTGCAGCCGCTGCAGTTCCTGCCGCCGTTCCTGAACTTCCCCAACGCGGTGGAAAGCGGCCGCACCAACGATCGCGATCTGGCGTATACGCTGCGCCTGTCGTGGAATGTGAGCGACCGCCTGTCGGTTTATGCCACCCATGCCACCGGCTTCAAGGCGTCGAGCTTCAACCTGTCGCGTGACAGCCGCCCGACTCCGGCCGATTTCATCCCCGGCTCGTTTGTCACCAACCCGCCAGCCTCGCCGATCCGCGCCGCCGGCCTGGCGCTGCCCAACCTCACCACGGGCAGCCGCTTTGCCGAGCCGGAACATGCCACCGTCTACGAAGTGGGCCTCAAGACCAACATGGATGGTCTGAGCCTGAACGTCGCCGGTTTCTATCAGTTCCTCAACGGCTTCCAGCAGAACATCTTCACCGGCACCGGCTTCCAACTGGGCAATGCCGAAAAGCAATCGACCTGGGGCCTGGAAGTGGACGCGCTGATCAAGCCGGTGCGCAACTTCTCGCTGGGCGTGAACCTCACGCTGCTCGATCCGCGCTATGACAGCTTCACGCAGAGCGCCTTTGGCGATCTGTCGGGCACCCGCCCCAGCGGCATCCCGACGTGGACGATCACGCTGGCGCCGACCTGGAAGATCGATCTGGGCAACGACAATCGCCTGCTGCTGCGCGCCGATTACCAGCACCAGAGCAAGACGCAGGTGGTGGACGGCTTCCCGCAGTTCCAGCGTGAGCAGGATCTGCTCAACGCCGCGGCCACGCTGCAACTGCGTCAGGGCTTTGAAGTGTCGGTGTGGGGCCGCAATCTCACCAACGATCAGTTCCTGCTGTCGGCCTTCCCCAGCGTGGCGCAGGCGGGCAGCTTCTCCGGCTATCCCAACGCGCCGCGGACCTATGGCGGCACGGTGCGCTGGCGCTTCTGATCCCATTGCCATTGGAACACTGGGGGCGTGGCCGCAGGGCCGCGCCCCTTTTGTTTGTGGCGCTTGCCAAACAGGTCACGCACTGTCTTAAAGCCGGCTGTGAACCCGTGGGAACTGCTTGCTTTCGCCTTCGGGCTGGCCAACATCGTGCTGCTGGCACGGCGTTCGGTGTGGAATTACCCGTTCGGCATGGGGATGGTCACCATCCTGGCCGGCGTGTTCTGGAACAGCCAGCTCTATGCCGTTGCCGCCCTGCAGCTCTTCTTCTTCGCGGCGCAGGCGCACGGGCTCTACAGCTGGCGGCGGGCCCCGGCCAGTGCGGGCCAGATCCTGGTGCGCCGCCTGCCGCAGGGCCGCTGGCCAGTGGTGATCCTGTCGGGAGTTGCGGCCAGCGCCGTGCTGGCCATGCTGCTTGGCCAGACCGATGCCGCCGCGCCCATCGCCGATGGGGCTGTGGCCGGATGGTCGCTGGTGGCGCAGCTGCTCACCAATCTGCGGATGCTGGAAAGCTGGCCATTGTGGGTGACCATCAACCTGTTTTCGATCTGGCTTTATGCCGGCCAGGCGCTGTGGATCACTGCGGCGCTTTCGGCGGTATTCTTCGTCGTGGCCGTGATCAGCTGGCGGCTGTGGCACGTAGCGACACAGGCGGCCTGAAATGAACAGCCCGCAAACGCTGCACATCTGCCTGACCGGCGTGGAATCCACGGGCAAGACCATGCTGGGCATGCGCGCGGCGCGGCGGCTCGGCGGGCTGTTCCTGCCCGAATATGGCCGTGAATATGCGGAGACCATCAGCACGGATTTCACCCCCGATGCCCTGCGCAGCATCGCCCGCATCCATGAACAGCGCCGCGAACGGCTGCTCACCGCCCGGCCGCGCCTGCTGATCGAGGATACCGACGTGGTGATGACGGCAGCGTGGTTCACCATGCTGCACGGCGGGCGAGATCCGGCGCTGTCGGCAATGCCGGCCAGCGCCGACATCTATCTGTTGTTTGCACCCGACACGCCCTGGGTGGCCGATGGCACCCGGCAATTCGTCGGGCGTGACCGAATTGCCTTTCACAAAATCGTCCTGTCGGAAATCACCCTGCGCGGCCTGTCGCCGATCATCATCACCGGCAACTGGGATCAACGGCTGGAATCCGTGCTGGCCGCCATAACGGCCCGGCTGGACACAGAGCCCATCGGCGGTTCATGAGGCCCGCATGGCAAATATCCTCCTCACCGGCGCATCGCGCGGCATTGGCGCTGCAGCACGCACCGCGCTCATCGCTTCAGGCCATCTCGTCGTCGGGCAGTCCACAGCCGGCGGCGGCGGCCTGATTTCGGCGGATTTTTCGCTGCCCGGTGCGGGCGCGGCGCTGTGGGAGCAGGCGCTGGCCGCAACCGGCGGACGCATTGACGTGCTGGTCAACAATGCGGGCGTGTTCGAAGCCGCTGATATCGCCGACCACCAAGCCTTTGCCGAAAGCTGGGCGCGCAGCCTTGCCATCAATCTGCAGAGCGCTGCCGATCTGTGCCGGCTGGCTGTGCTGCATTTTCAGGCCAATGGCGGCGGCCGCATCATCAACGTCGCCAGCCGCGCCGGGCATCGCGGCGATTCGCCCGGGCATTGGCATTACGCAGCGGCCAAGGGCGGCATGCTGGCGCTGACCAAGACGATTGCCCGCGGTTACGCCGCGCAGGGCATATTGGCGTTCGCCATCACGCCGGGCTTCACCATGACCGGCATGGCCGAGGATTATCTGGCCAGCCGCGGCGGGGACAAGTTGCTGGCTGATATCCCGCTGGGCCGGGTGGCCGAAGCTGCCGAAGTGGCCGAAGCCATCCGCTGGCTGGCCAGCGACGCGCCAGCTTCATTGACCGGGGCCACTATCGACATCAATGGCGCATCCTATGTGCGCTGAACTGAAGGGCTGATATGCCGAACGTGACCGTGATCGGCGCCCAATGGGGCGATGAGGGCAAGGGCAAGATTGTCGATTGGCTGTCGGCCCGGGCCGATGTGGTGGTGCGTTTTCAGGGCGGACACAATGCCGGCCACACGCTGGTGGTGGGCAACAAGGTCTACAAGCTGTCGCTGCTGCCATCGGGCATCGTGCGCGGCACGCTGTCGATCATCGGCAATGGCGTGGTGTTCGATCCCTGGCATTTCCGCGATGAGGTGGCGCGCATCGCCGGCATGGGCGTGGACATCACGCCGGCCAATCTGGCGGTGTCGGAAACTGCGCCGCTGATCCTGCCGCTGCACCGCGATCTGGATGCGCTGCGCGAAGATGCCATGGGGGCCGGCAAGATCGGCACCACCCGGCGCGGCATCGGCCCGGCCTATGAGGACAAGGTCGGCCGCCGCGCCCTGCGCGTCTGCGATCTGGCGCATCTGGATGATATCGGCCCGCAGCTGGAACGCCTGCTGGCCCACCATAATGCCCTGCGCGCCGGTTTTGGCGTGCCGCCGGTCGATGCCGATGAACTGAAGGCGCAGCTGGCTGACGTTGCCCCCGCCGTGCTGCCCTATATCCAGCCGGTGTGGCTGCGCCTGCGTGATGCCCGCTGGCGGCGGGACCGGATATTGTTCGAAGGCGCGCAGGGCGTGCTGCTGGATGTCGATCACGGCACCTGGCCGTTCGTCACCTCATCGAACGTGGTGTCCGGTCAGGCGGCAGCGGGCAGCGGCATGGGGCCGGATGCCACCGGCTATGTGCTGGGCATCACCAAGGCCTATACCACACGCGTCGGCAGCGGGCCTTTCCCCACCGAGCAGGACAATGACATCGGCCAAAGGCTGGGCGAGCGCGGCCACGAATTCGGCACCGTCACCGGGCGCAAGCGCCGCTGCGGCTGGTTCGATGCGGTGCTGGTGCGGCAGGCGATAGCGGTGGGCGGCATCACCGGCATGGCGCTCACCAAACTGGACGTGCTGGACGGGATGGACATCATCATGATCTGCACCGGATACCGGCTGGATGGCCGTGTGCTGGATTATTTCCCGGCCCATGCATCGCAGCAGGCCCGTGTCGAGCCGATCTATGAAGAGTTCGAAGGCTGGAGCGAGTCCACCGCCGGCGCCCGCAGCTGGGCGCAGCTGCCGGCACAGGCGATCAAATATATCCGCCGTATCGAGGAGTTGACCGAATGTCCGGTCGCCTTGGTCAGCACATCGCCGGAACGTGAGGACACGATCCTGGTGAAAGACCCGTTCCGGGACTGACAGCCATGGTGGCCGCATTTCACCCGGGCTTGGGTCATTGAGCTTCACCCTCGTCGCCTTGGCCGCAGCCGCGTCGTTCGTTTGCGAAGCGCCCAGCCATCACGATGGCGACAATGTCCGCTGTGCCAATGTCCAGACGGCGATCCGCCTGCAGGGCATCGACGCGCCGGAAATGCCCGGAGCCTGCCGGCCGGGACGGGACTGCACGCCGGGCGACCCCTATGCGGCGCGAGATTATCTGCGCAGCCTCACGCGCGGCCGCCAGGTGCAATGCACGCCCGAAGGGGAAGATGTGTATGGCCGCATCATCGCCCGCTGCTCGGCCGGCGGCGTTGATCTGTCGTGCGCGATGATTGCATCAGGTCAGGCCGTGCCGCGCTATGCCGCCATCGATTGCGGCGGCGGCAATTACGCCGAACCGCAGCAAGTGGTGCCGCAGCCGCCCGGACCGCAGCCGCCACGCGCGCCACTGCCAGCGCCGATATTCGCTCCCGAAGGCGCCGCATCCGTGCCCGAACAGCCGGCAACTGCATCGCCGCTGCTGCTGGCGCCGCTATGGCTGCTGCTGATCAACCTGGCCACCTGGCTCAGCTTCGCCGCCGACAAGCGCCGCGCCGAACGCTATCTGAAGCGCTTCCACCCGGAGCGGCGGATTCCTGAAACCACATTGCTCGGGCTTGCTGCACTGGGCGGCAGCCCGGCCGCGTGGGCCGCCATGCTGCGGCTGCGCCACAAAAGCGCCAAGCCGGCCTTTCAGACGCGCCTGCTGCTGATCAGCGGCGTGCAGGCCGGCGCGGTGCTGGGCGGCCTGTGGTGGTGGCTGGCCGGCTGATGCAGCCGCTCCATAAGGGTAACCATGCAAATTGATTGGCGCGGCCAGCGCCCCTGCCCTATCTGCGGCAGTCATGAGCACATATGATTTTGATCTGTTGGTCATCGGCGCCGGTTCGGGCGGCGTGCGCGCCAGTCGTATTGCCGCCGGACACGGCGCGCGGGTGGCCGTGGCAGAGGAGTATCGCGTTGGCGGCACCTGCGTGATCCGCGGCTGCGTGCCGAAAAAGCTGCTGGTCTATGGATCGCATTTTGCCGAGGATCTGGAGGATGCGCGGCGCTTTGGCTGGCACCTGGAAGGCCGGCGCTTCGATTGGGCGGTGCTGCGGGACAATGTGCTGGCCGAAGTCGATCGGCTGAACGGCCTGTATCAGAACACGCTGGACAACAACAATGTCACCACCCTGCTGGGCCACGCGACCCTGATCGATGCCCACACGGTGGACATAGACGGCACGCGCCACACGGCCGACAAGATCCTGATCGCCACTGGTGCGCGGCCCTTCCTGCCAGATGTGCCCGGCGCAGAACTCGGCATCACCTCGAACGAGGTGTTCCATCTGCCGGAACTGCCAAGGCGCATGGTGATTGCCGGCGCGGGCTATATCGCCACGGAATTTGCCGGGGTGTTCCACGAACTGGGCAGCGACGTGACGGTGATCAACCGCAGCGACACGATCCTGCGCGGCTGGGAACCGGCGCTGGCTGACCGGCTTTTGACGATCAGCATGGCCAAGGGTCTGAATTTCAAACTCAACTGCCGGCTGGAACGGGTTGAAAAGACAGCGGATGGCCTGCGCCTTCATTTCACCGATGGCAAGTCGGTGGATACTGATGTGCTGCTCTGGGCGCTGGGCCGCGTGCCAAATGTCGAAGGGCTGGGGCTGGATGCGGCCGGCGTGAAACTCAACGAAAAAGGCGCCATTGCCGTTGATGCGGACAACCGCACCAACCTGCCCAACATCTTTGCCGTGGGCGATGTGACCGACCGGGTGCAGCTTACCCCGGTGGCGATCCGTGAAGGCCACAGCTTTGCCGACCGCGAGTTTGGCGGCAGGCGCTGGCACGTTGACTATCGCGCCATTCCCTCGGCGGTGTTCTCCAACCCGCCGCTGGGCAGTGTTGGCATGACCGAGGCCGAGGCGCGCAATGCCTTTGGCCAGGTGAAGGTCTATACCTCCGATTTCCGGCCGATGAAGAATGTGCTGGCTGGCCGGAACGAGCGCGCGCTCTACAAGCTGGTGGTGGATGCCGCGTCAGACCGGGTGGTGGGTGCCCACATGATCGGGCCGGACGCGCCGGAGATTTTGCAGGCCGTCGCCATCGCGGTGAAGGCCGGCCTGACCAAGGCGCAATTCGACGACACGATGGCACTGCATCCCACGATGAGCGAAGAACTGGTGCTGATGCGGTGATGGCCGCAGCCTTGCACCCTGCCCCGAAATCTGTGCAAAGCGCTCCCGTCATGACCAACAACTGGACCCCAGGCGGCTGGCGCGCCTTTGAAGCCCGGCAATTGCCCACCTACCCGGATGCCGCTGCCGTGGCCGCCGTCGAAGGGGAACTGCGTACCTATCCGCCGCTGGTGTTTGCCGGCGAAGCGCGGGACCTGACCGACCGGCTGGCCGATGCGGCAGCAGGCAATGCCTTTCTGCTGCAGGGCGGCGACTGCGCTGAAAGCTTCGCCGAATTTCATCCCAACACCATCCGCGACACGTTCCGCGTGCTGCTGCAGATGGCTGTGGTGATGACCTTTGCCAGCAAGATGCCGGTGGTGAAGGTTGGCCGCATGGCTGGCCAGTTTGCCAAGCCGCGCTCCGGCGATTTCGAGGAGCAGGACGGTGTGTCGCTGCCCAGCTACCGCGGCGACAATGTCAACGATATCGCCTTCACCCC
This sequence comes from Sandarakinorhabdus sp., assembly GCA_036835345.1. GTDB lineage: Bacteria > Pseudomonadota > Alphaproteobacteria > Sphingomonadales > Sphingomonadaceae > Sandarakinorhabdus. Next base: position 7,402 of record DAITMD010000088.1, read on the forward strand.
CGAAGCGCGCGCGCCCGATCCGCAGCGCATGCTGCGCGGCTATCTGCAATCGGCTGCCACATTGAACCTGCTGCGCGCCTTTGCCAGCGGCGGCTATGCCAATCTGCACCAGGTCCACAAATGGAACCTGGATTTCGCGGCGCGATCGCCCTGGGCCGATCAATATGCCCAGCTGGCGGATCGCATTGGTGAAGCCCTGGACTTCATGGCTGCCATCGGCCTGTCGCCCGATACTGTACCGCAACTGAAATCCACCAGCTTCTTCACCAGCCACGAAGCGCTGCTGCTTGGCTATGAGGAAGCGATGACCCGGCAAGACAGTCTGACGGGGGATTGGTACGACACCTCTGCCCACATGCTGTGGATCGGCGACCGCACGCGCTTTGCCGGATCCGCTCATGTCGAGTTTCTGCGCGGGGTCGGCAATCCGCTGGGCCTGAAATGCGGGCCAAGCCTGGACGCTGATGATCTGCTCCGCCTGCTCGACACGCTGAACCCGGCCAATGCGCCCGGCCGCATCACGCTGATCACCCGGTTCGGCCACGCCCATGTGGAACAGCATCTGCCCCGCCTGATCCGCGCCGTCACGCGTGAAGGCCGCAATGTGCTGTGGAGCTGCGATCCCATGCACGGCAACACGGTCAAGGCGGCCGGCGGCCTGAAAACCCGCCCGTTCGACCGGATTTTGGCAGAGGTGAAGAGCTTCTTTGCCATCCACCGTGCCGAGGGCACGCACGCCGGCGGCATCCATCTGGAGATGACCGGGCAGGACGTGACCGAATGCACCGGCGGCGCCGTCGCCATTTCCGATGAGGGGCTGGCCAGTCGCTACCAGACCCAGTGCGATCCGCGCCTGAACGCCAGCCAGAGCCTGGAAATGGCGTTTCTGATCGCCGAGGCTCTGAAAGCCGAACGCGAAGCCCTGGAAAGCAGCGCCGCGGCCTGAGCAGCGCCGGACGAATCAGCGCCGGCTGAATTGTTGTTCGTCATTGTGATTCGTCCGCTGCGGACCCAGCGGCGGGCATTTTCGTGTCCGCGGCCGGCCGGCCATGACGATCCATCCG
>DAITMD010000089.1:0-8429 GCA_036835345.1 Sandarakinorhabdus sp.
CGTCCACAAAGGTCTCAAGGGCGATCTGCTCATACAGCCGGTGATAGATCAGCGGGGCAGCCTTGTCTGCATCATCGCGGCCATCCCAAGCCTGCAGGATGGCGGCCAAATCGGCCTGGTCCGGCGTGGCCGACAGCACGCTGATCAGCGTGGGGAGCAGCGCTGGCGCCTGCAAATTCTGCGTGTCCAGCATCAGGCGGCGCTGGTCGTCGGTGGTCAGATTGCGGCCTTGTTCCAGCACCTCGCCGATCCGGCGATAGCGGTAATCGGGCGAGGCATAGCTGGTGTAATATGTGCCGAGATCATCGCCGCGGGTATCATGATTTGCGGTGCCAACCCAGCCGCGACGCGGTGAGGACATGCCCGGCATCCGCGATGGTGCGATATAGCCTGTCCAGGTGGCGCTGGCCGGCCCGTTCGCGGGGGTTGGATAGCTGCCATGGCCTGCGCTGCGCAGCGGCACTCGCCCGCTGGCGCGAAATCCGATCCCGCCTCTGGTGTCGCCGAACACATAGTTGAAATACAGAATGTCCATTGCCTGCACGGCACGATCGACATCGCCAACGCTGCGCGCGGTGAGCAGACGGTCAAAACCAAGTCCACCACCCGGGACTTCGGCCGCCGCGGTGCGCAGGCTGAGCATGGCGCCGCCGGCCAGTCCGTCGGCCACGATCGGCCCGCGGGCCGTGGTGCGGATGGTCAGGCGCTCCTCGCGCACGCCGCCGGCCGCCTTCGGGTCCCGCACGCGGATGACCTCGTCGATCCGGCCCATCGGCACAGCACGGCCGCCGTCCAGCACATGATCTGGCCGGCCCGGCGCTGGCGTTTCGATGAACAGATCCTGGCTGTCGCCATAGGCATTGGTCACCCCGAAGGCGACGCGGGCGTTGCGGCCGATGAGCAGGCCGGGCACGCCGGGCAGGGCAACGCCCACCGCCCGGATGCCGGGCGCATGCAGGCCAATCGGGTGCCAGGGGCCGGGCAGGGCACGTGCGTCAAGATGCGGATCGTTGACCACCACGCTCGCTTTGCTGGCACTGCGCGCAGGCGCGATCGCCCAGTTGTTGCTGCCAAAGGCCAGCCGCCCGTCCGCATCGCCGCCGGGAAGCAGCAGGCGGGCGCCTGCGAGTGCCAGCGGCTGCGCGCTTGCATCCGGCACCGCGCCTTGCGCTAGGGCCACGGCTTCGGGCTGGCGGCGATCGGGGTTGCGCAGGATGGGCAGCAGATCGGTCTTGACCTTCTCCAGGCCAAAACGGTCGATCAGCTTCTGGGTCAGCAATTCTGCCTTGTAATTGGCCGCCTGGCTCCAGTTGGCGAAATGCAGGATTGTCATCACATCAACAACGGTCCAGGGCTGCGCGGTCAGGCCCAGCGCCTTGAGCTCTGCCGGATGATCGCCGCTGTGCCCGGTGATGTAGGCGTTGAGCCCCTCGACATACCAGCCAAGGAAGCGGCGCGCATCAGGCGACAGCAAGGCGGCATGCCGCTTGGCATTGCGGCGAATGCCGACCAGCCGCATCTCCCTGTCATTGCCGAGCCCCTGTTCGCCGATGATTTCAGCTAGACGGCCCGACGTGCTCATACGGTAGAATTCGAGCTGGAACAGCCGGTTCTGCGCGGTCACAAAGCCTTGTGCGCGAATAAGGTCGGGCATGTTTGCGGCGAAGACATAAGGGATGCCCAGCCCGTCGCGCTTGACGGTGACAGGGGCGGAAAGACCGGGCATGGCCAGTTCACCGGAAACAGCCGGCCCCTGGTCAAGCCGCTGCTGCGCGCGGGCCGGCAACGCAAATGCCAAGGCCAAAACCGGCAATAGGGCGCGCCCTGCTGTAACCATCCATCTAGTCATGGCGCGCTACTCCGCCGTTGCCTATCAATGGCAGATCATCTGGCGAAATGATGCCCCATTGCCCGTATCTTTCAAGCGATATGGGCATCGACCCGTCAGAACTCCGGGCTCTTGTAGGGCAGGCTGTTGTCAAACCGGCGCGTTGGCGGCGCGGTGTTTTCGTTGGCGATCAGGCGCTTGTTGGTCCCGCGCTTCTCGATCACCACCCGGTCATACTGCACGCCATCAGTGGTGTAGGCTGTGTAGGCCAGCCGGTTGCCATCGATGTCGATCACCTGAAAAAATTGGCTGTTCTCGCCTTGCCGCTCCAGCTTGACCCCGGTGGGTGCGTAATCATCCCAGCCTTCCTTGCGGAATTCATACTGCTTGGGGCCAGACACGCTGTTGACGAACATGGTGGTCAGATTGTCGCCCACCTTGAACCCGGTGCGGCGGGGCGCCTGCGCGGCGGCCTCCAGCAGCCCCCGCGCATAGGTGTGATCATGGCCTTGCAGCACCAGATCGACATTATTTGCCGTCAACACGGGCAGCAGGATGTCGCGGTTTTTCTTGTTATCGCGTTCGCCGCCGGAACTGAACACCGGGTGATGCATCGTCACCACCTTCCAGCGCGCCGCAGACGCCTTCAACTGGGCATCCAGCCAGGCCGCCTGTGGGGTCATGTCAGGCTGGTTGCTGTCGAGCACAAACACGTGAAGATCGGCCGAATAACGCACAACATAGGCGGTTTCGTGCACGGCTTCGGGAAGATCCTTCTCCACCGGCAGGCGAAATTGCGGCCGCCACAGGTGGCTCAGCACGCGGCGACGCGCGGAGTCGGCCGGATCGCTCATGTCATATTCGTGGTTGCCGGCCACCGGGATGGCCGGGATCATGGCGTGCAGGAAGCTGCCGGCCTTGAACCAGTCCGCCCATTCCACGTCGCGGCTGCCGCGGTTCACCAGATCGCCGGCGTGCAGCATGAAGCGGGCATCTGGCGCAGCCTGGAAGGCGGCGCGGATGGTGCGCGACCAAAGCGACAGCACGCCGTTCTGCGCGTCGCCCATGTAGATGAAGCGGATGCGACCGGACTTGGGGGCAGTGCGGGTCTGGAACCATTCGCTCCAGTGGCCATCAACGCCCTGCACGCGATAGGCATAAAGCGTGTCGGGCTTGAGGCCATCGAAGCGCACGCTGTGATAGGCCACGGCCGGCAGCGTATCATTGGCACTCAGCGTGACCATCTTGCCGCCAAGCACCACCGTATCAAGGTCGACTCTCTGGGTGACGGCCGGAACGCTGCGGGCGGCCAGATCGATGCGGGCATCCGGCGTAGCCAGCGCAATCTCGGCGCGGGTCGTGGTGACATTGGCTGATGTGCGCCAGGACACCGCCAGCGATTGCGACGGGTCGGCTTCAAACGTGGCCACGATCCGGTCCGGCCAGGCGCTGGCGCCTTGCCATGGCGGCGGGCCATGATCGCCGTCATGCGCCGCAGCCTGCTGCGCGGCCCAAAAGCAGAGCAGTCCGGCCAATGCGATCGCTATTTTGTTCATCTCGAACCCCCTTTGATGCCAGCCTGTACGTCACTGCTATGGCCGTGATGTTACAATAGCCGGCCCCCCGCCCAACCTTGGCGCGATGGCAGCAGGCGACCCGACCGCGCATGCCAAGAGGGAGAGAGGACAGTCACGCGTACGGCATCGCCGACATGGCTGCTGGGCCATGGGCTGCTCCGATATGGCGGACTGATCTCCGCCATGCGCGATAGTGTTTCCGTTGCTCGCATTTATGTTATACTATCTCATATAGCTGGAGCGGGGAACCATTTTGATGGCGCAGACTGCCATGCCGGAATTTTGTGCTGGCACGGATGGTGAGCAATCGTCTCGATTGGCAGATCGCATCCGGCAGGTTCTGCGCGCCACCCGCAAGCCTGTCAGCGCCTACCAACTCACTGAACTGCTGCAGCAGCAGACCGGGTTTCGGCATTTCCCCAATTCTGTCTACAGGGCGCTTCGAAGCCTGGCCGCAGAAGGCGAGGTTCTTCAGGTGGTTTCGGTCAACGGCTGGCTGTACCGTGCGACACCGCCCTGCTCGTCTGCTTTGCTCCTGCTGTGCAAAGGCTGTGGTGGCGCCCAGCAGATTGCGTTGCCAGAGTTAGATACAGCCATCGCCCATATCGGCAACCTATGTAGCTTCAAGATTTTGCAATCTTTCATTGAAGTCGAAGGCATGTGTGAAAACTGCGGGCTGACGCCGGCGCTCCCAGATTAACGCTTACAGAGTTGCCACTGCCGTTGCCGGGCGAAGCGCCTTGTACGCCACAAAAGCGGCTGGTCACGGCGGAATGCCATATTTTGCCACTCAGGCCGAACATGAACCAGCAACTGGCAAGCGGAACGATGGGCCAAGGCATGCGCCGTCCGATAGCCCGAGGCCGCCCCCATCAACTGCCTTCCAGATCCGGCGTATCCGGCAGTGTTCGCAGATATCGCCTGACCAGGTGTGGCATGCACCCCTGAACTGGCGCGAATTTCGGGTAGAGCCAGTCAAGCTGCGTGCACACGTTCCTGTCCGGCTTGCTGGCCAAGCCGCCATGCTGCGTCTGCAGGGTTTCGAATTGCGCGACGCTGGCGCGTTCGACATGATGGTCGAACCTCGCATGAGTGGCCAACTGACGGTTGATCTTTTGGGCCGGCGTTTTCCCGATCGGTAATTTTTCGTCGGCAATCTACCAAGCTTTATCATTTTTTCCCGATCGGGAAAGGCAACGCACGCGCTTTACCGGCGATTGACCGTCATAACAGGAGCGCCGCTCCGGCATGACGCCGTGCCTTTGCGGGTGGTCGTTGGCCAGTTCTGCCAAAACGGGAACCCGATTCCAGCAAGCCCCCGTTGATCCTCACGGAGGCGGGGATCGGATGACGGTCTGAGGGCGCGTGACCAATATCACCTGGAACGGCTCATGTTTCTTGTCGAAACGGGGCGGTGACGGTACTTTAGGAGTGCGGCTGTGGGCACGACCCCGACGCAAGATTCGACTTCAAAACCGAAATAGGTATCGATAGTCGTTGGAACCTCGCAAAAAATTCGTGTCGATTTCGTCAATGATTTCAACAGCGCGACCAAATGACGGGCCGTGAGCCGGCCTGCTGCTCCAAAAATCGCCAATAGTCCGAATGGAATCAGATGCTTACGAGAGACTAGGACAATCGAGTGGGAGTGAGGGGGCGCAGAAACGGCGGCGACAGGCGGGGCTCTGGCGAGCAGTAACGCCGAGATTGTTCGCAACTGATGGCGTTCGCTCCTGAAGGATCCTCAAGGGCTGCAGTGGTTGTTCGATCCTCGGAACCATTGGCGATGGCACGGCCCATGTCGGCAAGCGTGGCTGCATGACTTGCTGGCATCTTCGGCAAAGAACGCGAGAATTTCATCCTGAAACGTCATGATCGGCAGCGGGCGTTTGAAGAAACAGTGCGGCAGGAAGTCCGGGGCGGAACTACTGTCACCAGATCTCGTCCCTGCTGTCCCAACTCGCTCAGAGCGGCCGGATTGAGTTTCTCCTGGATCACCAGATCGTCCCATTTCATTTTACTGCTCCTGATCGGTCAGCGCTTGCATTCGCGGCGGTTGCCCCGGTTCCTCTTCGAATATGTTGACGGCGGCGCTTTCGATGAGGTGACGCTGCTGGCAAATCGCAGCGACCTTTCCGCCGTTCGATTGCGTCAGCGGGTCCTGCGCGATGTGTCCAATATCGATATCGGCTGTGAACTTTTTGGGCGCGCCTATTCGATGCCGGTTGGGCTTGCCCCGCTCGGACTGGCCGGCATGTGCGCCAGCCGCGCGGGTGGAGCGCGACACCGGCCTTGGCGCCAGCAATGTGGGGTTTCGGCTGGCCTATGATCATCCGCCAGCGTTGGCCAGAACTGGCGGCGACTGAGCCAGCCAGTCCCTGTGCCACCGAGCCCGCAATCCTTTCAAAATTGAGCTACCAGCACGCTGGACGGTCGGTTTTCTTCGCTTGAACATGGCCCGGCATCTCGCGCCAATACCATTTGTGGCTGCAAGCATGTCACTCCGGATTTCGCTTCACTTGTAGTGGCGCAATCTTGCCAGAGGCTGGAAACGATTGTCTGCCGTCGCGCCGCCGGCCTCAATCTGCAGGTGATAGGCCTCTGGACGGTCGCTGCCCGCCCAACTCTGGCTGCCATTTTGGATGCGCAGCGACCCTCGTGCTCAGCCGCGAGATTCAGCGATGCAACGATGAGGAGAGGGTTCTCGAGGCATACCGCCAATTCGCTGGCTGCGTTTTCAGGCTTCTTGAAAACTCATCTGCTGCCGCCGAGCGGTCGCGCACCATCCTGGGCGCTTCATACCGAACCCGGCGAAGCTGTGCCGATAATGGCCTGCGAGGGCTTCCCATCGAGTTCGGCAAGCCCTGTCCTCAGCGCCGCAGCCGTGCCAGGGCCCATGCCGCTTTCCAGCGCCGCATGTTCGGTCCGCCAGACTTCGATGGCCTGCCGCATGAGAGCGGCGCCCGCCGGCGTGATCCGCAGGCGGCGCGAGCGGCGATCGGCGGCATCGGGCTCGATCGTCAGCAGGCCGCGGCGCGCCAGCGGCTTGACGGCAGCGGTCAGTGTCGAGGGATCCATGCCGAGAAACGGCGCCAGCCGGCCGATGAGCGGCGGCTCGGGCTGGTTCAGCGCCACCATCAGCGAGAATTGTCCATTGGTCAGGGAAAACGGCCGCAGCGCAGCATCAAAGCGCCGCGCGAGCCTGCGGGCCGCCCGCTGTGTGGCGAGGCACAGACAGGTGTCACGGACGTGGAGCACAGTCGCGGGCGGGAGGATTGCAGCGGTTGCTTTGGCCATGGTACTTTGATATCAAATAAAATGATTAATTGCAATTGATTCGCGTCAAAGGAGTTGTCGACATGACCGATGCACTGCCGGCGAAAGGTGTAACGCCCTATCTGGCCATGGGCGGACAGGCGGCCGCGGCGTGTGATTTCTACATGCGCGCGTTCGGGGCGGTGGATGACGCCCGCGTGCCACGCTCTGATGGTGAGCCTGGCCTGTTGCACGCGCAGATGACGATCAACGGGGGCGAGCTTTGCATGACCGATCATATGGGGCCGGATGGCGCGGCCTCGATGAATTTTGGGCACTTGCAGCTTGACGTGACCGACGGCCGCGCGTGGTGGGACCGCGCCGTTGCTGCCGGATGCACCGTCATTATGCCCTACGAGCACCAGTTTTGGGGCGACGATTGGGGCCTTTTGCAGGATCCGTTCGGGGTTCGGTGGGGCATTCTGCAGGCCGGCCCGCAGGCCTGATCGGGGGAGACAGCCATGATTCCGAAAAACACGATCTGCATCTGGTACGACCGCGAGGCCGAGGCCGCCGCGCGCTTCTATGCTTCGGTCTTTCCCGACAGCGAAGTGACAGCGGTGAACCGTTCTCCCATGGACAATCCCGGCAACAAGGCGGGCGATGTGCTGGTCGTTCAGTTCACCGTGCTTGGCATCCCCTGCATCGGGCTGAACGGCGGGCCGATCTTCCCGCACACCGAAGCTTTTTCGTTTCAGGTCGCAACCGACACGCAGGAAGAAACCGACCGCTACTGGAATGCCATTGTGGGCCACGGCGGGCAGGAAAGTGAATGCGGCTGGTGCAAGGACCGCTGGGGCGTCAACTGGCAGATCACCCCGCGCACCCTGACCGAGGCACTGGCGGCAGGCGGAGAGGAAGCCCGCCGCGCCTTTGCAGCGATGATGACCATGCGGAAGATCGATGTGGCGGCCATCGATGCGGCGCGGCAGGCTGTGCAGGATTGATCGGATGGCCCGCCTTGTTTTCGGCATGAACATGTCGCTCGATGGTTTCGTCGATCACGACCATCCGGACATCCTGCCCGATCCCGTGCTGTTCCGGCACTTCATCGCCGCCGATCTCTCGCTGCCAGCCTGAACCCTACCCGGGGGATTGGCCTTTCAGGCCGGCATAAAATCGCTGCAACACGGCGTATGCTTGCTTGCGGCGCCCGCGCTCGTCGATGACGCCTTTGCGGTTCCAATAGGCCTGAAAGCGCATGTGCCAGCGGCGCGGCGAGCGAAAATCCTTGAGCAGCCAGGGTGAAAGGCCAACGCAGCCCGGCGTGCGGATGACCAGTTTGAGCGTTTCTTCGTACAGCCAGGCCTGATATTCCTCTGTCCAGCGTTCGCTGCGCGGGCCGTGGTGGCCGAATTTGGCATCAGCGCCGAATTCCGAAAAGATCAGCGGCTTGCCGTACGCATGCTCGAAGTTGACATTGGCCAGATCGGCTGGCGTGCGATCAGAATACCAGGCTTCATATTGATTAACGGCCAGCACATCCAGTTGATCGGCAAGCGGATCATCGATGCGGATACGGGCCTCGCCAGGCTTTACGCCGCCAATATCGGCGTTCTTGTCCAGCGCCGCAGTGATCAGGCGGGAGGGATCCAGCCGGCGGGCATCGGCGGCGAGCGTGGCCAGAAACGCGGTGCGTTCGGCGGTTTTGGGCGTTTCGTTGGCAATCGACCAGAGGATGATGCTGGCACGGTTGGCATCGCGCGTGA
>DAITMD010000090.1:0-1801 GCA_036835345.1 Sandarakinorhabdus sp.
ATGGTTCGATGACCACGCTGCACGCCAACACGCCGCGCGACGCCCTGTCCCGCCTTGAGCAGATGATCGGCATGTCGGGCATCGACATCAGCCCGAAATCCGCCCGTGCGCAGATCGCATCGGCCATTCAGGTGGTGCTGCAGCTGGAGCGTTTGCAGGACGGTTCGCGCCGCGTCACCTCCGTGGCGGAGGTGACCGGCATGGAAGGCGAGATCATCCTGATGCAGGAAATCTTCAAGTTCGTGCGCGAAGGCGTTGACCCGGACGGCAAGGTGATCGGCGAAATGCGCCCGATGGGCGTGCGGCCCAAGTTCATGGAAGTCTTGAAGGCGCGCGGGTTCGATCTGCCGGCCACCATGTTCGATCCCTATCGCAAGAAGGACGGTATGCCATGATGATGCCCTCCTTCCTGAACGGCGAGACGCTGTTCTATGGCGTGGTGTTCCTGGCCGTGGTGCTGTTGGCCGAAGGCGCCTTCCTGTGGTATCAGGACACCTATGGTCCCAAGCGCCGCATGACCCGCCGCATGGCGCTGGTCGAACAGGGCGCCAACAGCGAGGAAATCATCACCGCGTTGCGCCGGCAGACCACCGATCTGTCACGCTCGCTGCTGCCGTCGGCGATCAAATATCTCGACAGCCGCATGAACCAGGCCGGCATCCGCATGAGCGCGCAGCGCTTCCTCAGCCTGATGGGCGCGGCCACGCTGCTCATCGGGTTCCTGTTCCCGCTGGTGGGCGGCATCGCCGGCCAGGTGAAGACCGTGGGCGCAGTGATGGTGCTGGTGCTGTTCGCCATTGGCATCGGCATCGTGCTGCCGATCGCCTATCTCAACTATTCGGCGGCCAAGCGGCTGAAGAAGATCGAGGCGCAGTTCCCCACCGCGCTGGACGTGCTGGTGCGCGGCCTGCGCGCCGGCTACCCGGTGGCCGGTGCCATGGAACTGGTGGTCAAGGAAATGCCCGATCCGCTGGCATCTGAACTGGGGCTGGTGCTGGCCGAAATGAACTATGGCTATCCGCTGCGCGACGCGCTCGAAAATTTTGCGGCCCGCGTGCAGACGCAGGATGCCAACATGTTCGTGGTGTCGGTGGCGATCCAGACCGAAACCGGCGGCAGCCTGGCCGATATTCTTGATGGCCTGTCCAAGGTGATCCGTGACCGCGCGGCGATGGTGCTGAAGGTCAACGCGCTGGCATCGGAAGGCAAGATGACCGGCGCCGTGTTGACCGCGATGCCGGTGATCACCTTCGTGATGACCTTCACCAGCAGCCCGGAATTCTATCTTTCGGTGTCGGATGATCCGCTGTTCATGCCGCTGACGCTGGGCGTTTTGTTCATGTATACATTGGGTGTCGTCATCATGCGGCGCCTGATCCAGATCAAGGTCTAGTGTTATGGTCAGTGCGCAGCTTGCCAACTATGTCGTGATGGCGATGGTCTTCCTCGCCGTCGTGCTGGTGGTGCTGGCGCTGGCACCGGCCTTCATGGGCCGCGCCAGCATCAAGGACAGGCTGGCGGCACAGGGCGGCGGCGCAGCGATTGATTCCGGCCCCGGCACCATCCGTGCCGAAACCGGCAACAGCATGTGGGCCAAGCTGCTGGCCGAAATCGAAGCGCGCGGCCTCAACCTGACCGACGAGGCATCGAACAAGATCGCCTCCAAGCTGGCGCTGGCCGGCTTTGAACAGCCCTATGCGCAGCGTGCCTTCACGCTCGCCCGCGCTGGCGGCACGCTGGCTTTCCCCGTCCTGGCGCTGGTGTTCATGTCGGCCACCGGCATGTGGCCGCCGATCACCAA
>DAITMD010000090.1:1901-8361 GCA_036835345.1 Sandarakinorhabdus sp.
GCCTTCACCACGCTGATCATCCAGTCGGACAAGCTGGGTGCATCGGTGGCGCAATCGCTGCGCATCTATGCCGCTGAAATGCGCGAACAGCGCCGCATGCGGGCCGAGGAAAAGGCCCACCGCATTCCGGTGCTGCTGTCCATTCCGCTGGTCTGCTTCATGCTGCCCACCATGATCGCGGTGCTGATGCTGCCGGCGGGCATCAACATGAAGAACCAGATGGCTGCGGTGGAATGATGAAACAGACAGCTGGCCTTGTATTCGCCTTTGCCGCCGCGTCGCCGGCGCTGGCAGCCGATGGCGGTCCGGAACCGCAGCGGCAGCCACATGATCCCGATCACGGCGCGCTGACCGGTGCAATCGCCAGCCCGGAAGGCGCTGCTGCGGCGCTGGATGAAGGCCGCCTCTATCTGGCCACCGGCAACGCCGTGCAGGCGGTTTCGGCGTTCCGGCAGGCGCTGGCCGGCGATCTGCGTTCGGTCGCGGCGCTGAACGGGCTTGGCATCGCCTATGACCGGCTGGGCCGCAGCGATCTGGCCCGCCGCCACTTCGAAATGGCGCTGTCGCTAGAACCCGATGCCGCCGATGTGGCCTATAATCTGGGCTATTCGCTGCATCTGGCCGGCAATCACCGCGATGCCGTGCCGTGGCTGCAAAAGGCCTCTGGCGGCGATGATGGCCGCGCTGCTGCTGCTGCCCGCCGCCTGCTGGCGGTGATTGCCGCCCGGCTGGAAGCCCTGGCCATTGCGCCGGATCTGGCTGCGCCGCCGATGAACACGGCGCCAACCCGCGTGGCCAGCGCCCGCATCGACATCGCGAGCAGCGGTGAGGCCATATTGGTGCTGGGCAGCGATGCACCGGCTGCAACCATTGCCCAGCCGCCGGTGCTGGCGCTTTCGGTCCCGGCAGAACGCCTGATCACGGCGGCACTGTCTGTGGCGATCACTGATCCTGCCGCGCTGGAATTTGCCCTGCCCGACATGTCCGACATGCCGGATGCCGGTGCAGCGCCGCTGCGCATGGCGCAGGCCGCACCGGCGACCGATATCGAGCCGTCGGACATCGAGGCTCCGGGCATCGAGCCGCCGCAACGCCAGCCGCTGGCCGTGCGGGACGTGATGGCCAGCCGGCTGGGCGCGCTGGCCGCACTCACCATTCCGCTGGCCGCGCCGCTGCCGGTGATCGCGGCACCGGCGGTGCCCACCGAAGCGGTGGCGCCGCCATCGGTGATCCGCGCCGCCGCCCGCGCTGCCATCCGCAGTTTCGCCCGCCCGGCCCCCGCCGCCGCGCCGGCCTGGGCCGACCTGCCGCAGGTCGTCATGCTGGGCGACACGGCGCCGGATTTCACCGCATTGGCCGGCGATGCCTATGGCGAAGGCGCGGCCATCATGCCGCCGCTGCGCTTGCTGGATCTGGCCGCGCTGCCGCTGCTCGCCACGGCCACGCCGCTGGCGCCCACGCCGCTGCTGTCGCCGCCGCGCCTGGCGGTGGACTGGCTGGCCGGCACGGATATCGACCATCTGGCACCGGAAGCCGCGCCGCCGCCCTATCGGCGGCTGGTGAATGCGCTGCTGGCGCAGGCCGATCTGGCTGATGCTGTTGATCCCAGAGCGGTGCGCATGGCGATCAGCCGGCTGGAGGCGCTGGTGACGCGCATCCAGAGCTTTGGCCTGGAGGTGATGCGTGCCTGACGCCAACGATCCCGCCCGCAGCCTTTCCGAGGAAATCAACGCCGCGCTGGCGCGGGAGGCAGCCGGCGGACAGGCGCAGCCAAATCTTCGGCAACAGCTGCTCAGCCGTGTCCAGCAGATCACCTTTGCCGCACTGCTGGTGGCGCTGGTCGTGGCGCTGGCCAGCCCGGCATTGGCCAGGCGCAAACCGGCACCGGTGCCGGCCGGGCCGATCGTGACCGCGCCGCCCAGTGCAGAGGCGCTCGCCATCCTGGATCAGGCGATTGCCGGCGGCCGGCTGGACGATGCGCGGCAGCTGATCGGTTCGATGTGGGCCAGCGGGGTGCCGGAGGTGGCGCTGCGCGGCGCCGAACTGGCGCTGGCATCGGGATCGCTGCCGGAAGCCGCCGATGGTTTTGCGATGCTGGTGGATGGCCCGCTGACCGCGGCTGCTCGGCAGGGGCTGGGCATCACCCGGCTGAAACAGGGCCGCGGCGCCGAAGCGAAGACCGAACTGGAAGCGGCCGTGGCGCTGAACCCCGCCCTGGCGCGGGCGTGGAATGCGCTGGCGGTGCTGGCGGATCGCACCAGGGACTGGCCGGCGGCCGACGCCGCTTATGGCAAGGCGATTGCCGCCGCGCCGGGGGATGCCTCGCTGTTTGCCAATCGCGGCTGGTCGATGCTGATGCGCGGCCATCATGTGGCCGCCGAACAGGATCTGGCGCGCGCCCACGCGATGGCGCCCGACATGCCGCAGGTGCGCACCAATCTGGCGCTGGCCCGCGCCATGCAGGGCCGTTATCAGGACGCGTTCCTGCTTTCGAACAAAAAGACGCTGGCCGTCGATCTCAACACGGTGGGCTATGCCGCGATGGCGCGCGGCGATCTGGCGGTGGCGGAAGGCTATTTCAACCGCGCGCTCACCATCAATCCGCAGTTTGATCGGGCGGCGTGGGAAAATCTGCAATATGTGACGGCGCTGAAGGGCGAAGCGCGCCAGCCGCAATGAGCCTGGCAGATGCGGGATTGCTGGTGATGGCGCTGTCGGTGCTGGCATCGGCCGGCTTTGATCTGTGGAAGTTCGAGATTCCCGACACGCTGACTGTGCTGATCATTGCTGCAGCGGCGCTTTATGGCTGGGCCACGCCGGGGTTTGACTGGGCCAGCCACGCGGCGGCGGGCGGTATCTTCTTCCTGCTCGGCCTGCTGGCCTTTACCCGCGGCTGGCTGGGCGGCGGCGACGTGAAGATCATGACCGGCTGCGCCTGCTGGGCCACGCCGGGCACACTGATCGAACAGGTGGTGTTCATCGGCATTGCCGGCGGCGTGCTGGCGCTGGCGCTGATGCTGCTGCGCCGATCGCTCAAACTGGCCGGCGTCACCGATGAAAATGCCCCCCGGCTGGTGCGGGTAGGGGCGGACCTTCCCTATGCCGTTGCAATCGCTGGCGGCATGGCGGTGTGGGGTGTGCGGCACCTGCCGATCGGCTGACACAGCTGCCTGTTGCGCTGCGGCAACGTCTCGAAACTGTCACGCCAACTTCTCCAAACTGAAACAGCAGAGTCTGCGAACCGTCATGAACGGGCGGCACTTCCGGGGCATCCAATCAGGGGCCTTGGCTATGATCAGATTTTCTCGCGCCATCGCTGGCGCGCTGCTGGCAACCGTTGCCATGCCGGCGCTGGCCAACACCATTCAGGGCAGCGTGCTCGACAAGGATGGGGTGCGCCCGCTGCAGGGCGCGGAAATCCGCATCGAAGGCCTGAACCGCGTGGCGCAGACCGACGCCGAGGGCCGCTATCGCTTCACCGGCGTGCCGAAGGGCAAATATGTGCTCCGCGCTCAGTTCGCCGGCACCGATGACCAGTCGCAGGATGTCGACGTGGTGGACGGCGGCACCCGCGACATCAGCTTTGCCATGGCCCCCGAAGGCGGCGGCGATCCGATGCTACTGGTGGTTGGCCAGCAGGCCACCTTGCTGTCCTCCATCGCGCGGCAGCGGGCCAGCGACACGGTGAGCACGGTGCTGACCCGCGACTCCATCGGCCAGTTCCCCGATCAGAACGTGGCGGAATCGCTGCGCCGTGCGCCCGGCATCAACGTGCTGAACGATCAGGGTGAAGGCCGCTTCGTTTCGGTGCGCGGTCTGTCGCCTGATCTCAACTCCGCGTCGATCAACGGCAACCGCGTGCTGGCCACCGGCGGCGACGAACGCACCGTGGCGCTGGACGTGATTCCCAACGAACTGGTCGAATCGATCGAGATCAAGAAATCGCTCACGCCCGACATGGACGGCGACACCATAGGCGGCTCGCTGGACATCAAGACGACCAGCGCGTTCGACCGCAAGAAGGGCTTCATCGGGCTTTCGGCGCAGGGCGATTACAACGAACTGGCAGAGCAATGGTCGCCCAAGTTCACCGGCAACTTCAGCCAGCCGATCACCGAGAATTTCGGCATTGCCGGCGGCGCCAGCTGGAACCGCCGCCGGTTCGCCACCGACAATGTGGAAGCCGATGGCTGGACCACCAGCGATGCCGGCGTCGATTATGCCGAGGATCTGGAATATCGCGATTATGACGTGCAGCGCGTGCGCTGGGGCGGCAACCTCAGCCTGGATTGGCGGCCGACACCGGGCACCACCTTGTATCTGCGCGGCGTCTACAGCAAGTTTGACGATACCGAACTGCGCCGCCGCCTGGTCTTCGGCTTCAACGAAGAGCCGGCGTCGGGCACCGCCACTTCGGCCAGTTTCGATTCCGCTGATGGCCGCATCCAGATCCGCCGCGACCTGAAGGATCGGCGCGAAGTGCAGTCCATCGGCACCGTCTCGCTGGGCGGCAAGACCGAAACCGGGGCCTGGACGATCGTCTATGACGCCGCCTGGTCCTATGCCGATCAGCAGGAAAATGGCTCGATCGATCCGATCCGTTTCCAGTCGCGTTTCCAGACACCCGGCGCGCTGGGCGTCACGGTGGATTACAGCGATCTGAAAGTGCCCACTTACAACATCGATTTCGGCCAGGCCGGCTTCCTTGATCCCGGCCGTTATGGCCTCACCCTTCTGGAACGCACCACGCGCGAAGATGCCAAGGACCGCGAATTCGCCGCCCGCATCGACGTGGCCCGTGCCTTTTCCAGCGACGCCGGCGAGTTTGAACTGAAGTTCGGCGGCAAGGCGCGCCTGCGCCAGAAGAAGCAGTTCTTTGAAATCGACCTGTTCGAGGATGTGGACGGCGGCCTGACGCTGGCCGACGTGCTGGGCAACTCGCAGTTCACGCTGGCCGATATCAATCCGATCACCGATCTGGGCCTGGTGCGTGCCTTTGCCGCGCGCACCCCGGATTCGGCCTTTGAACGCAACGATCTGGAAAGCGATTTCGTTTCCGTCGCCGAAAATTACGAAGGCGAGGAAGATATCTTCGCCGGCTATATCCAGGGCCGGTTTGATACCGGCGCCGTCCGCATCATCGGCGGTGTGCGCATCGAAAACACCCGCAACGAACTTCGCGGCAGCCGGGTGGAGATCAACGAAGATCTGGAAACACTGGTCGTCACGCCGGTGGTCAACCGCCGCAACTATACCAATTTCCTGCCCAGCCTGAACGTGCGCGCCAACCTGACCGACAAGCTGGTTGGCCGTGTCGCCGGCTTCCGGTCGCTGTCGCGCCCCGGTTTCGGCCAGCTGGCGCCGCGCTTCACCATTTCCGAAAACGAGGATGGCGAGCGTGAAGGCGCGTTCGGCAACCCCGATCTGCGCCCCTACAAGGCGTGGAATTTCGATGCGACGCTGGAATATTATTTCACCAAGCAATCGGTGGTGCAGGCCGGCGTGTTTGCCAAATCGATCAGCGATTTCATCGTCACCCGCCGCCGGCTGAACGGCAGCTTTGCCGGCATCGATTTCACCGAAGCCGACATCCCGGAAAATGGCGACACGGCCAACGTGTTCGGGGCCGAATTCAGCTATAATCAGGCCTTCACCATGCTGCCGGCGCCGTTCGATGGCCTGCTGACCAACATCAACTATACCTATACCAACGCCCGCGGCACGCTGGCCGATGGGCGGCGCATCCCGCTGCCGGCAGCATCGCGGCACACGTTCAACGTGGTGCTGGGCTATGAAAAGGGCCCGGTCAGCTTCCGCGCCGCCGCCTCCTATCGCGACCAGTTCCTGGACGAAGTGGGCGAGGTGTTCGAGGAGGACCGGTTCGTGCGGCCGCTGTTCCAGATCGACCTGTCGGCCAAGGTGCGGCTGAACCAGCAGTTCCAGCTGTTCTTCGATGTGGTCAACCTGAACAACGCCGATTTCACCGCTTTCCGCAATGGTCCGACCCAGCGCCGTCTGTTGCAGTATGAACTGTATCAGCGCACGTTCAAATTTGGCGTTCGCGCCAACTTCTGATCCGTGCTGCCGGGAAACTGACCCATGAAGATATTGCCTCTGCTGCCGCTGGCTGCCGCTACCCTGCTGTGGGCCTGTGCGCCGCCGGCGGTGCGGCCCGGCGTGCCCACCGCCAGCGTAACGGCAGACGGCGAAACCGTGCCGGTGGCCACCAATGATGATGCCGCCGATGATCCGGCGATCTGGCACAATGCAGGCAATCCCGCCGCCAGCCTGATCGTGGCCACCGACAAGAAACGCGGCCTGCATGTTTACGGCCTTGATGGTTCGGAACGCAGTTTCGTGGTCGCGGGCCGGGTCAACAACGTCGATCTGGCCGTCACCCGCGCCGGCGTGATCGTGGCGGCCAGCGATCGCAATGATGATGCCAATGGCCGGATCGCAC
>DAITMD010000091.1:0-8288 GCA_036835345.1 Sandarakinorhabdus sp.
CGCGTCGCCTCCGGCCCCCACGGCACGCCCAGAAAACTGGTGGCGGCCAGATCGAGGGTGAGCGCCTTGATGGTGGGATAGAATTTGAACGATGTGCCGCGCGGCCACGCCTGCAGCCCGCGGGCGATGCCTTCGTCCAGCTGGGCGAAATAATGGCGCATCGGTTCGGTCTTGAAGGCGACGGTCAGCGTCTTCCTGTGGATGCGATGCTCTTCGAAATCCATCAGCATCAGCCCGCGCGGGAACAAGAGTTCCAGCACCGGGTTCCAGCCCAGTTCGCTGGAGAAGTTCTTGTCGCGGTTGAACAGGATCAGCTCGTTGGCATCCGGGCCGACAAGGGTGACGCCCCAGCCGCCGAAATCCTGCCGCCGGAAAACTGTGCCGTGGGTTTCGACCAGCGTGCGGGAAGCGCCCAGCGGGTTGGCGATGAAGCGCAGGGTGCGCAGCAGCGGGGAACGCGCCGGCAGCTGGCCGGGCAGGTGCGCCAGTTCGGCATAGCCGGTTCGCGGCAGATCGGCGGGGATGAAATCCTTGTTGTGGGCGTTCATGGGCGCGGCTTTCCGATAACGTGCGGAGTTTTGATACGCACAACCGGCGGCGGGCGCAATCGCTCCCCCTGTCGCGGGCCGGCAGGACGGGCCGGCGACATTCATGCCCCTTCCCCCGCCCGCGCCCGGCGGCTATCAGCCACGAGGTGACGCAGCATTTCGATATCGTGCTGGCCGGCGGCGGCCTTGCCAACGGGCTGATTGCGCTCAGGCTGGCGCAGCTGCGGCCCGAACTGAAGGTGGCGATCGTGGAAGCCGGCGACCGGATTGGCGGCGATCACACCTGGTCCAGCTTCGGGCTGGACATCAACGAGGAACAGCGGCGCTGGACCCAACCCCTGTTCGCCCACCGCTGGGACAATTATTCGGTGCGCTTCCCGCGCCACAGCCGCACGCTGAACGTGGGCTATGGCAGCAGCAATTCGGGCAGGCTGGCACAGGAAGTGGCCAAAGCGCTGCCGGCCGGGCATATATTGACCGGCGTGCCGGTGGCCGCGCTGGAGGCGAACCGGGTGACGCTGGCCGATCAGCGGGTGCTTGATGCAGGTGCGGTGATTGATGGGCGCGGCCAGAAAAAGACCGACGCGCTGGATTTGCGCTGGCAGAAATTCCTGGGGCAGGAAGTGGAACTGGCCGAGCCGCACGGCCTCACTGGCCCGATCATCATGGATGCCACCGTGCCGCAGGCGGACGGCTATCGCTTTGTCTACACGCTGCCGTTCGGCCCGCGCCATGTGCTGATCGAGGATACATATTTCGCCGACGGCCGCGATCTGGCGCCCGATATGCTGCGCGGTCACATCGCCGATTATGCGGTGCAGCAGGGCTGGACCATCACCCGCATGATCCGTGAGGAGGCCGGCATCCTGCCGATGGCAATCGGCGGCGACATCGCGGCCTTTCTGGATGAAGGCGTGCCCGGCGTGGCGCGGGTGGGGCTGGCGGCAGGGCTGTTCAACCCGGTAACGGGCTACAGCTTCCCGGATGCGGTGCGCATGGCCGACATGATTGCCGCGCTGCCGGCCTTTGACGCCGCCACCGTTCACCGCGCCGCGCGCGATCATGCCATCGCGGTGTGGAACAGCCGCGGCATGTACCGCATCCTCAACCGCATGCTGTTCCTGGCCGCGCAGGACGAGGAGCGGCGCACCATCCTGGAGCGGTTTTACGAACATCCCGATGAACTGGTGGGCCGGCTCTATGCGGCCGACAACCGGCTTTCGGACTGGCCGCGGGTGTTTTCCGGCCGGCCGCCGATCCCGCCGCTGCGGGCGCTGGGCACGCTGGTGAAATATGGGCTGGGGATGAAGTGAGGGCGGCTCTGCGCGATACACCCGGCTTGCGCGCCGCGCCGGGTGCGGGCACTTAACCATCCGTGTCGGATGTTCTTGCCAATGCCCGCGACGCCATCGCGCGCGGATCGAAAAGCTTTGCGCTGGCCAGCCGCCTGTTCGATGCGCCCACGCGCGACCGGGCGATGCTGCTTTATGCCTGGTGCCGCCACACCGATGATGTGATCGACGGGCAGATACTGGGGGAAGGGCGCAGCGACGATCGCCGCCCGCCCGCCGAGCGTCTGGCCGAAGTGCATTGGCAGACCGAACGCGCGCTGGCCGGCAATCCGGCGCCGGGCACGCCCTATGAAGCGCTGGCGCGGGTGGTCGAGGAAACCGGCATGCCGGCGCGTTACCCGCGCGATCTGATCCACGGTTTTCGCATCGACATGGAAGAACGGCCGTTCGTCAGCTTCGATGACACGTTGACCTATTGTTATCACGTCGCCGGCTGTGTGGGGGTGATGATGGCAATCGTGATGGGCGTGAAGCCCGATGATCGCGCTGTGCTGGAGCGCGCCTGCGATCTGGGGATGAGCTTTCAGTTGAACAATATCGCCCGCGACGTGGTGGAAGATGCAATGAACGGCCGCCGCTATATCCCCGATGACTGGCTGGCCAGCGTGCGGCTGACTCCGGTCGATTTCGCCTATGATCGCAACCGCCGGCAATTGTCGCGGCTGGTGGCGCGGCTGGTGTTCAAGGCCGAGGACTATGAGGAATCGGCGCGCTTCGGCACCTCGGCGCTGGGCAACCGGGCGGCGTGGGCGGTGCTGGCGGCGGCGCGCATTTATGGCGGCATTGGCCGCAAGGTGCGAAAGCTGGAAGAGGCCGGGCTGGCGACGCGGGTGTCCACCACCAGGCCCGAAAAGGCCCGCGCCGTGGCGGCGGCCTTTGCCGAGATGCTGGTCAGGAAACAGCGCTGGCCAATGCCGGGGCCAAGCCGCGATGGGCTGTGGACGCTGCCGGAATAAAGCATTCCGCCATGCTGGCGCAGGCCAGCCTTCGCGGTGGGGCATGGATCAATCGGCGCGACGGATGCTGGTGTGCGCCCGCGTGGCAGCCAGAAATTGCCGCACCAGCATCTGTCAGGTGCGTCAGCGCACCAGCATCTGTCGGGTGCGTCAGCGCAGCAGCATTTGTCGGGCGCGTCAGCGCACAAACATCTGTCGGGTGCGTCAGCGCACCCAGTGCTCCGCATTGTCCAGCATGCCCATCTCGGCCTGCATCTTGGCGCTTGCCCGAATCCGGCCGCGGCCATCGGCTTCCAGTTTGGCCTTCAGCGCGCGGATCGGCGGCGCCCACAAAAAGCCGAAGCTGACGGTGCCATCGCGGGTTTCCACCACGTGATGCAGGCGGTGCGCCTGCACGATGCGCTTGAGATAGCGGCCCTGCGGGTTCCAGCTGTGCCGGATGCGGCGATGCACCAATATGTCGTGAAAGCCGGCATAGATGGCACCATAGCCGGTGATGCCCATGCCGATCCACCACGCCGCGTTGAAGCCGTTCAGCGAGCCCCACACGATGAGCGTGATCGCCGGGACGGCGCCCATCACGGCAAACCAGTCGTTCTTTTCAAACGCGCCCTGGCGCGGTTCGTGGTGGGATTTGTGCAGGCTCCACAAAAAACCGTGCATCACCCAGCGATGCGCCACATAGGCAACGATTTCCATGACTGCCAACGCGCCCAGGGCATAGGCAATTCCCGGCCAAAACTGCATCATCAACTCCTGTAACCTGTGCCGCTTACAGTGACGCAGGGACTATTCATCGTCTGCATAATGCCGCACTGCACGCGGCATGCACAAGCCCGCCGCCGCGCCGCACGACGCCCACATCAGCCAGGGCATTGGCCTGCTGATCGTGCTGGCGTGGCTGGTGGTGCATGTGGGCAGCATCTTTGGTCCGCCGGTTGCCACATGGTCGCCGCTGGCGCTGGCGGGGGTGTTGCTGGTGCAGGCCTGGCTGTCAACCGGCCTGTTCATCATCGCGCATGATTGCATGCACGGCGCGTTTGCGCCGGGCCAGCGGGCGCGCAATCGCACCGCCGGGCGCGCGGCGCTGATGCTCTATGCCGGCCTTGATTATGATCGGATGGCGCCGGCCCATTTTGCCCATCATCGCCATGTCGGCACGCAGGATGATCCGGATTTCCACGCCGGCTCGCCCTATCGCCCCGGCCGTTGGTTTCTGCGCTTTTTCGGCAATTATTACACGCACATGCAATTGGTGCGCATCACCGTGGTGGCCTGCATCTACCTGGCACTGGGCGCCAGCCTGATCAATTTTGCGGTGTTCTGGGCGGTGCCGGCGCTGCTGGCGCTGGCGCAATTGTTCTTTTTTGGCACATATCTGCCGCATCGCCACGGCGGCAGCAATTTTGTCGATCAGCACCGGGCGCGCAGCGTGGGGGCCGGCGGCGTGGTTTCATTCATCACCTGTTTTCATTTCGGCGGCTATCACCACGAACATCATCTGTTCCCGCAAACTCCGTGGTGGCGCCTGCCTTATGTTCGAAAAATCCCTGCTCCCTAAATTGGCTGCCGCAGCCGCAATGCTGGCCGTTGCCGGTTGCGCGACGCCGAGCGAACGCCTTGGCCGCAATCTCTATGAACTGGGCGTGCCCGAACGCCAGGCCTTCTGCATGGGCGACCGCCTGGCCCGCAACCTGACTTCGGAACAATTGCGCACCGTGCAGCGCCTGGCCCGCCTCGACGAAAGCCGCCTGCGCCGCATGAGCATCCGCGAAATCGCCGAACGCATCGATCCTGCCGGCGACCGGCAGCTGATCGCCGAATTCGTCCGCGCCGGGGTGGGCTGCCTGATCTGATTGACAACAACTTTGCTGCCGGTTCTTCTTATCGGCATGTGGCGGCGTCTCGTTTGGAAACGGAAGCTGCATTACAGCCGGTGGCGGTTGCCTCTGATCGGAATCTCAGGACTGACATTGGGCATCTTGGCCGGTTGGGTTATCCTGTCGCCCCGAGTTGGATTATGACATGGACGGCATCGCCAGTGAGCCATTCCCTGGTCGTTGCCGAAGCATCGCTCCTGTCTATTGACGCCAGCGCCTACCGCCCCGCCCCGCGCCGTTTTCCGCTCATCCCCTTCTTCTGCATCTTGGAAAAGCGTGTCGTCCGCGTGCCCGCGGCGCCGCCGGTGGCGCGGCCCTTGATGGGGGCGGTGCGCTGGTCCACCGGCACGCCCAGTTCGTCCATTTCCAGCCGGCGGATCTGGTCGCGGATGGCGGCGGCGGTCTCGAATTCCAAATCGGCGGCGGCCTTTTTCATCTGCTCTTCCAGATCGGCGATATAGGCTTTCAAATTGTGGCCAACGAGATGCTGGGTCTCCTCATCGCCAGTGTCGACCAGCAGGCCATCCTTCATGCTCACATCGGCCAGCACGTCGCCGATGTTGCGCTTGATGGTCGTCGGCGTGATGCCGTGCTCCAGATTATAGGCACTCTGCTTGGCGCGCCGCCGATCGGTTTCGGCCATGGCCCGTTCCATGCTGCCGGTGATGCGGTCGGCATAGAGGATCACCCGCCCGTCCACGTTGCGGGCCGCCCGCCCGATGGTCTGGATCAGCGAGGTTTCAGAGCGCAGAAAGCCTTCCTTGTCGGCATCCAATATGGCCACCAGCCCGCATTCCGGAATATCCAGCCCCTCACGCAGCAGGTTGATGCCCACCAGCACGTCATACACGCCCAGCCTGAGATCGCGGATAAGCTCGATCCGCTCCAGCGTTTCCACGTCCGAGTGCATATAGCGCACGCGCAGCCCGGCTTCGTGCAGGAACTCGGTCAGATCCTCGGCCATGCGCTTGGTCAGCGTGGTGACCAATGTGCGATAGCCGGCGGCGGCGACCTTCTTCGCTTCCTGAATCAGATCCTCCACCTGATCTTCCACCGGCTTGATCTCCACTGGCGGGTCGATCAGGCCGGTCGGGCGGATCACCTGTTCGGTGAACACGCCGCCGGTCCTGTCCATCTCCCACGGGCCGGGCGTGGCGGAGACAAAACTGGTCTGCGGCCGCATCGCGTCCCATTCGGCGAAGCGCAGCGGCCGGTTGTCGATGCAGCTGGGCAGGCGGAAGCCATATTCGGCCAGCGTCACCTTGCGGCGGTGATCGCCTTTCGACATCGCGCCGATCTGCGGCACCGTCACATGGCTTTCATCGATGAACAGCAGGGCGTTTTCCGGCAGATATTCGAACAATGTGGGCGGCGGCTCGCCGGGCAGGCGGCCGGTCAGGAAGCGGCTGTAATTCTCGATGCCGGCGCACGAACCAGTGGCGGCGATCATCTCCAGATCGAAATTGGTGCGCTGCTCCAGCCGCTGCGCCTCCAGCAATTTGCCCTCGGCGTTCAGCTCCTTCAGCCGCTCGGTCAGTTCGTGGCGGATGGCCTCGCTGGCCTGCTTCAGCGTCGGGCCGGGGGTGACATAATGGCTGTTGGCATAGATTTTCACCTGCTCCAGCTTCGCCACGGTTTCGCCGGTCAGCGGATCAAACTCGCTGATGGCCTCGATCTCGTCGCCGAAGAAGCTGATGCGCCAGGCTGAGTCCTCATAGTGGGAGGGGAAGATTTCCAGGCTGTCGCCGCGCACCCGGAAATTGCCGCGCGTGAAGCTGAGGTCACCGCGCTTGTACTGCATCGCCACCAGCTTGCGGACGACCTCCTTAAGGTCCGCCGAGCCGCCCTTCTTCAGCGCAAACGTCATCGCCGAATAGGTTTCCACCGATCCGATGCCATAGAGGCAGGAGACCGACGCCACGATGATCACGTCGTCGCGTTCCAGCAGCGCGCGGGTGGCGGAATGGCGCATCCGGTCGATGGCCTCGTTCACGCTCGACTCCTTCTCGATATAGGTGTCGGAGCGCGGCACATAGGCTTCGGGCTGATAATAATCATAATAGGAAACGAAATATTCCACCGCATTGTCGGGGAAGAAGCTCTTGAATTCGCCGTATAATTGTGCGGCCAATATCTTGTTGGGCGCCAGGATCAGCGCCGGACGCTGCACTGCCTCGATCACCTTGGCCATGGTGAAGGTCTTGCCCGAACCGGTGACGCCCAGCAGCACCTGATCGCGATTGCCGGCGTTCACTTCGGCCACCAGTTCGGCGATGGCGGCGGGTTGATCGCCTGATGGGGTATATTCTGTCTGCATCACAAAGGCACGGCCGCCTTCGGATTTTTCCGGGCGGGCCGGGCGGTGCGGCGTGAAATCCGCCAGGTCGGTCTCGGCAAGGTTGGTGCGAATCTGGATGGCCATGGGCCTCTTCATGCACCATGTGCGCCGTTTGTTCTACCGCAACATGCGGCGCACCAATTGCCGATCGCGCAGCGCGAAATGATGCCAGATCACCGCCCCGGCGTGCGCCGCAAAGGCCAGCGCAAACAGCGCCGACAGCCATTGGTGCGCCAGGCGCGCCGGCGGCATGGCCACGGCTTCGGGCAATTTCACCCCCAGCACCGGCCAGCCGGTGGCGGCGGCCAGCGCCACGCCCGAAAGCGGCAGCGCCAGCAGCACCAGATAGAGCGCCGCCTTGTTCAGCCGCGCCGCCGCATTTGGTGCCTGCGGACCCGGCGAGGCGAGCTGCCAGCCCATCCGCGCCAGCACCAGCGCCAATAGTGCCAGCCCCACACCAATATGGCCGGCCATGAAATCCGCGCGCAGCGCGCCCTGCGGCAACACCACGGCAAACAGGCCCAGCGGCAGCGCGCTGAGCATCAGCACGGCGCTGGCCCAGTGCAGCAGGCGACTGGCCTGCCCCCACGCTGCAGCGCCATTGCGGGCCGGCACCACGCCGGCGCTGCGCCACTGGCGCGGCAACAGCAGCAGCAGCGCGAGCAGCGCGGCCGCACCCACGACGCCCATCACCTCCAGCGCCAGCACCTGCGCGCCCTGCCCGCTGGCGGCGGCAAAGGTGCCATCCGCCACCGCCAGCCAGATCGACCAGACATTGAAAAACAGCGCGATGGCCGCCAGCGCCTGTCCCGCCAGCCGCGCCCAACGGTTGCCAAGGTTGAGCAGCACGGCGATGCCAAGGGCGAGCAGGAGGTAGGAGAGCGTCATCGTGGCTGCGTGACGCACGGCGCGGATGGGCGCAAGCGCCGCAAATGTCGCTGCTGAGCGCGATTGCCGGACGCCGTTAGATCAGCAGGGAAATGCTGTTGCCTACCGAGTGCAGCAGGACAGGCAGCAGGATGCTGCCCGTGCGCAGCCGTAGCCAGACCGCCAGCACCGATGGCACCGCGGTCAGCAGCATGATGACGGGATCGATGGACAGGCTGCCATCGGCATAGCTCAGCGCGTGGGCCAGACCGAACAGCAGGCACGACAGCAGGGCGCCCCAGCTCCACGCCACGCCGAACCGCTGGTGCTGGCCGCTGAACGCATTG
>DAITMD010000092.1:0-8232 GCA_036835345.1 Sandarakinorhabdus sp.
ATCGAACCTCTTCAAAGCTCAGCTCCGGATGGCTGTGCAGATCCTTGTAGAGCGTTACCAGATCGACCGGTGCAGCGGCCGCCGGCGCCGCCAGCAGGGCCGCCATCACAGCGCAACAAGTCCGTCCCATATCAGCTTTGCCCCCACCAGGATCATCAACGTGTGCATGATGGCATAGAAACGCGGGCCATCAAGGCGTCGCACCAGAAGCGTGCCGGCCCAGGTTGAAACAATCGCTGCCGGCAGCAGCGCCGCCGCCGTCCACAGATTGGCCGGCGTGAAGGTGCCCAGCGCCCAATAGGCCGGCACCTTCAGCCAGTTGATCGCCGCGAAGAACAGGCTGCTGGTGCCCAGAAACAGATCGCGCGACAGCTTCATGGGCAGCACGTGCATCTGGAACGGCGGTCCGCCGGCATGGGCGATCTGGCTGGTGAACCCCGCCGCGGCGCCCATCACGACACCACCGATCGTGCCGCCGGCGCGCCCCGCGATGCCGCGCCGTTCGGCACGGATGCGCTGCAGGCCAAAGCCGACGGCAATCATCCCGACCGCCAGCGCCACCGCCGCCACCGGCACGAACCGCGCCAGCGCCCAACCGGCGAAGATGCCGGCGCAGGCACCGGGGATCATGCGCTTCAGCACCGCATCCTCGCGGTGCGCGCCGAACGCCCGCACCGAAAACACGTCCTGCACCAGCAGGATCGGCAACAGGATGGCTGCGGCCAGCACCGGACTCATGCCCAGCGCCATGATCGGCACCCCCAGTACGCCCAGCCCGGCAAAGCCGCCCTTGGCCAGGCCAAGGATGGTGACACCGGTCAACGCCGCTGCCCAGAACCACAGATCATGGCCGGCAATGGCGGCCAGCGCTTCAGCCAGCATCGGGAACGGGCGTGATCTCGATCAGGGTCAGCCGGGCCGTCCAGCGCGGCCATGGCAGCGCGATGCGCCACTGCTGCGGACCGGTGGCTTCCAGCACGCCCAGCTGATCGCGGTCACGATCTTCGCCATAGCTGTGCCGGCCCGGTTCTCCCGGCAGCGCCACGCTGCCCAGATAGATCAGCCGGTCTATATCGGGATACAGCGCCCCGATATGATGCTGCCCGCCGATATCGGCATCCAGCCGCAGCAGGACGCCTTGCGCCGCCAGCGTGCACGCCGCCGCCGGGCCGGCCTGCACGGGCGGCACATTGGTGGACTGCCCCTGCCGCCAGCCCAGCTGCACCAGCCGGCAACGATAGGCGCCCGGCTGCGGCGGGCGCAGCGGCTGCACGGCCTTTCCGGTGAGCGGGCCAAGTTCGGCAAGCGCCGGATCGGCCCCGGCGGCCGCTACATCGGCACGCGCCTGATCCCATGCCTCCACCAGCCGGGACAGGCGGCGACGATCGGCATCGCTGATCACCGCCTGCCACACATCGGCGCGGCGCACGATCGAATAGCGGCGCAGTTCATCCCCGCTGCCGCACCCGGCCAGCAGCAGGCCGGTCGCAAGGAGGGCAGCAACAAGACGCATCAATCGCCCAGCATGCCGCGCACAAAGCTGGCCAGCCCCAACTGGCGTTTGCGGCGCAGGCGTTCAGCCTTCAAAATGGCGCGGATTTCGTTCAGGCAGGTCTCTGCATCATCGTTGACCAGCACATAATCATACTCGCCCCAGTGGCGGATCTCGTCACAGGCGCGGCTCATACGATCGGCGATGACGTGCGCGTGATCGGTGTTGCGGCCGGTCAGCCGGCGTTCCAGTTCTGCCAGGGTGGGCGGCAGGATGAACACCCGCACCAGATCCGACGCGGCGTCGGTCTGTTGCAACTGCTGCGTGCCCTGCCAGTCGATATCGAACAGCACATCGCGCCCGGCCGCCAGCGCATCCTCCACCGCACTGCGCGGCGTGCCATAGCGATGGCCGAACACGGTGGCCCATTCCAGCAGGGCATTGCCGTCGATCATCGTCTGGAACTGATCGTTCGACACGAAATAATAATCCACGCCGTCCACTTCGCCGGGGCGGGGCCGGCGGGTGGTGGCCGAAACGCTCATGGTGATCTCGCCGTCCTCGGCCATCAGCGCCCGGCTCATCGTGGTCTTGCCCGCCCCCGACGGCGACGACAGCACGAACATCAGGCCGCGCCGAAGCGGTGAATTGGCCGGCGCATCACGGCGCGCAAAACGGGTCATTTGCGGCGGAACCGGTCCAGCGTGACAACATTGCCGCCGTCGTCATCGCCATCCTCCGGTGCCGGCGGCTGCGGATCGGATGGCGGCGGGCCATCGGGCGGCGCCTCGCCATCCTTGGGTGGGAACTGCAGCGCGAAATTCACCGCCGGATCCACGAAGCCGACAATGGCATCATAAGGGATTACCAGGCTGGACGGCATCTGGTTGAAGCTCAGCCCGATCGAAAAATGATCATCCTCCACGATCAGATCCCAATAGCGGTGCTGAACCACGATCGTCATCTCGTCGGGATAGCGTTCCATCAGATGTTTCGGGATGGAAACGCCCGGCGCGCGGGTGCGGAAGGCGATATAGAAATGATGGCCACCGGGCAGGCCGCCTTCCTCCGCAATGCGCTTCAGCACGCGGCCAACCACAGCGCGCAGCGCATCCTGCACGATCTCGTCGTACGGAATCAGGCTGTCGGGCGTGGTGTCGGTCACAGGTCTGCCCCGGTTGCAATTGAGGCCACCGATTGGCGCGGGGCGCTGCCAAGGTCAAGGGCAAGCACGGAATTTGGAGGATGGGGCCGTGTGTGCGCATATCGGTGAGGGGGTTCTGTTGCCCGGCCCTCCCAATCTTGGTGGAAGGTCGCGGGGCCGTGTGTGCGCATATCGGTGAGGGGGTTCTGTTGCCCGGCCCTCCCAATCTTGGTGGAAGGTCGGGGGGCCGTGTATGCGCATATCGGTGAGGGGGTTCTGTTGCCCGGCCCCCCGAGCTGTTGCGCTTTCCGGTCGGGCCGTGTCGGGCGAAAACGGTGAGGGAGGTTCTGTTGCCCGGCCCTCCCTCGGGCCGCTGGAATCCACTTCTGTTGCCCGGTGTGGCCCGTACCGCGCTTTCGGCCAGTGTAACTCAGTCCGTGAGGACCTTAGTTACGCTGCGATTGCGAATGCCTCGTTGTCGTTGGCATTTGTGGGTTTTGAACGGTTTTACGGCTCATTCAGGCCGGGCAAAAACATCGTCTTTGAACACACGTCGATTCTGGTTCGGCCCCCTAAAATCCTTGCTCATCGCCCCGACAACGGGATGGATAATGGTGGAGCCGCCGGGTACTGCCCCCGGGTCCGCTGCGTCTATTACACGGCATCATTTATCGCCATAGCCGGGCAAGCCCGGCACCGCTAACATAGGGAGGCGGCGGCAATTCCACAAGCGGCGCTGGCGCCAGGAGCTGATGATGAAGGCGTTGTGGGCGGATTTCACGGCATGGTTCTGGCAACTGGGCCCCACTTATGGCGTCGATCCGCTAATTTTCGGCGCGATTTACGTGGGCGCGATCCCATTCTTCATGGCGTCCATCGCGTGGCTGGTTCGCCGGCTGCGCAGCGGCGGTTCCATCGTGGTGCCGGTGCTGTGTGCCGGCTTCTGCTTTGTTTCGGCCTATCTCTATCTCGCCATCGCTGGCCGCAATGTGCCCATGTGGGTGTGGGCGCTGCTGGCACTGCTGATGGCGTTTGGCGCGCTATCGACCGTGCGCGATGTGCGCCGCAAGGCCGCCGCCGATCAGACCAGTTCGCGATAGCGGCTGAGCACGGCGCCGTTGATGGCATCCCAGTCAAAGGCCTGCGCCGCCGCCAACCCGGCCTGGCCGTGCACGGCGCGGCGCACCGGATCACTGCAATAGCCAGCCAGCGCATCGGCATAGGCCATCTCGTCACGTGACGCCACCAATGCTCCGGTCACGCCATCGCCAACCAGGCATTCGTTGCCGCTGGCCCGCGCCGCCACCACCGGAATCCCGCTCGCCATCGCTTCAAGGTTGATGTTGCCAAAGGTTTCAGTGGTGGAAGGATTGAGCAGCATGTCGGCGCTGGCATAGGCGCGCGCCAGATTGGTGCCATCCAGAAAGCCGGTAAAGATTGCGCCGGGCACCTGGTCGGCAAATTTTTCGCGCGCCGGGCCGTCGCCTACCACCAGCAGGCGGTGCTTCACGCCGCGGCGCGCCAGTTCGGCCATGGCCGCAGCCACCATGTCCAGACCCTTTTCCAGCACCAGCCGGCCGACAAAGGCGATCACTGGTTCATCATCGGCCAGCCCGAGGCTCCAGCGCCATTCCGGGCTGCGCCGCGCCGGATTGAAGCGCGCCTTGTCCACACCGCGGCTCCAGACGCTGGTCGCGCTGCTGACGATCCCGGCCTCACGCATCATCTCGCCAAAGCCCGGCGTGGTGACGAAAATCGCATCCAGCCCGGCATAGAAGCGCCTGAGCAGCACCTCGATCCCCGGCCGGATGAAGCCGATGCCATAATATTCGAAATAGGTTTCAAAGCGCGTGTGGATGGATGCCACCACCGGCACACCCAGTTCGCGGGCCAGCCGCTTGGCCGCATGGGCGGCCGGATCGGGTGCCGAAAGGTGAATGATATCGGGCGCGAATTCGCGGATATCGCGCTTCAGGCGATCTGGCAGGCCAAGCGCGACGCGATATTCGCCGCGGCCCGGAATGGCAAAGCTGGGCACCGAAACCAGCGTGCCTGCCGGTTCGAACGCCGGCGTGTCGGACGTGGGCGAATAGACGCGCACGCTGCAGCCCTGCCGTTCCAGAAAGGCCACCAGCCGATTGAGCGCCTGGTTGGCCCCATCGCGTACATAATTGTAATTGCCGGAAAACAGCGCCACGCGCAGCGGGCGCGCAGCCTGCGGTGCGGGTTCGACCGGCTCGATGATTTTATAAGCGGTGGCCAATGCTGCGTCCTTGTTCCGTCAAGCCAATGCCATGCCAATGTGGCCAAGACGCGGCAAACAGGTGGCGGGATTGGCCGCAGCGATGCTGCTGATGCCGGGGATTGTCGTGCTGGTAGCCCTAACTATCTTAACCAGATGCTACTTGACAGTTAATTCAACCCGGGGCTGCATGGCCAGGTTTTCACAGGGGGAATATGTCATGGTTGCTGCTCGTCTGATTTTCGTTGCCGCGCTTGCTGCGGTATCGGCCACGTCGGTTTCGGCCGCGTCGTTGGTCACCACGCCCGGCGTCTACACCGGCCCTTCGCTCAACCTGAGCGCCTACCAGACCGGCCAGTATAATTTCACCTTCGGCCCGGTGAATGTCGGCCCGGGATTGACCTTCACGGGCAGCCCCGGTGGCGGCGGCAACAGCGGCCAGGGCTCGGTTGTCGGGCAGGGCGGCTATGGCCTTGGCGGCAACGGAACCTTTGGGGGAGACGCCGTCTACATCGGCGTCGACTCGGGCACAGGGTTCGGGCAGATCACCTTTGCCTCGGTCCAGACCCAGTTTTATGGCTTCTGGAACTACGCGCCGGGCTTTGGCGACGACGCGACGCTGTCCACGCTCGATTCAATGGGCAACGTGATCGACTCGTTCAATCTGGTTGCACTGGCGCCCATTTCCACGCCAGGCGGCTTCAACGAATTCGCCTTCCGCGGCATTGAAAGCAGCGCCGGATTTCACGGCATCCGCTTTGGCGGCAACTTCATCCTGCTTGCCGCCACGACCGACGGCAGCCCGGTCGCACCGGGCATTCCTGAACCGGCAAGCTGGGCCATGCTGATCGCGGGTTTCGGTCTGGTTGGCGCGACGCTGCGTCGCCGCCGGGTCGCGCTGGCGAGCTGATCAGCCCGCAGGTCTGCACCGCGGCTACGCCGCAGATGGCCGGCAATGAAGAACGCCCCGCCAGCATTGCGCTGGCGGGGCGTTTTTCTGTGTGGCTGAACGGCGCAATCAGGCGGCGGACGGCACCGTGCGGCGGCGGCGCAGGGCTGCCCCGGTCAGGCCAAAGCCGGCGATCAGCATGGCCCAGCTGGCAGGTTCAGGGATGGCAGCGATGCCGCCAGCCAGATAGACGAGCTGGTTCTGATACAGAACCGAAGTGGACAGCGTATCGGTGAGGAAGCCGTTCCAGATGGTGCGGCCACTGTTGCCCACGATGATGCCGGCCTGGCCATTGCCAAACGTGCCTGCCACCGCGCCGCTGGTGGCGCTCAGGCCGAGTGAGTAGACGCCCCAGCCGGGGTTTGTCAGCGTGAGCGGGTTGGTCAGGCCGGTATCGAACAACGCGCCAACGGTCAGGCTGCTTTCGTTTTCGGTGCCGGTCTGGTCAGCGCCCAGCGAAGGATTGCCGCTGGTCCAGGTCTGGAACAGCACGCGGCCATTGCTGAGGATATAGCTGTCCAGCGCGGCGATATCGCTGGCGCCGGCGCTGCTGTCCTGCGCGGCGTACACCACGATATCGAAATCGCTGAGCGTGAAGCTGGCCAGGCTGCCGTTTGTGGCCGTAACCGTGAAGCCCAGCGCGGTAAGCGCGGCGTCCATCTGATCGGTGCCGATGTTGAAATCATTGCGATACAGAACGGTCGCGGCATTGGCAGTGCCAGCCAGCAGAGACGCGGTGACCGCAGCGAACAGAAGCTTTTTCATACCCAACCCCAAAATGGCTCTATTGCCTGCCAAATTGGATGCAACGCCTGTGCCAAGGCGGTTAAACACTTATGAATCTCCATAGTTTCATGATGTTGCACACAGGCCGCTGACCGGGCGGAATCGGCAAGTGTAAAGTCTGACGACAGTTTTGCCGCCTGCGCGACGAAAAAGAGGGCGCCGCAGTTGCCTGCGACGCCCCCAATTCTGGCCGGTCAAGGCCGCTGGATCAGCCTTCCGACGCTTCCAGCGCCTTGGCAGTGGCGGCCTGAACAGCGCGCAGGGCCACGTCGCGGCTGGTGGCTGCGACGCGCAGGCGGTTCATGCCGGCGCCGGTGCCAGCCGGGATCAGGCGGCCCACGATCACGTTCTCCTTCAGGCCGGTCAGCGTATCGACCTTCCCCTGCACCGCCGCTTCGGTGAGCACGCGGGTGGTTTCCTGGAACGACGCCGCCGAAACGAAGCTCTTGGTCTGCAGCGAGGCCTTGGTGATGCCCAGCAGCACCGGCTTGCCGGCGGCCACGCGGCCATCCGCGCCGAGCTTGGCATTTTCCTCGTCCATTTCCTCGCGGTCCACCTGTTCGCCCACCAGCAGCGTGGTGTCGCCGCTTTCGGTGATCTCCACCTTCTGCAGCATCTGGCGCACGATCACTTCGATGTGCTTGTCGTTGATGCGCACACCCTGCAGGCGATAGACTTCCTGGATTTCGGCGCAGAGATATTCGGCCAGCGGCTCCACACCCAGCACTTCCAGGATGTCGTGCGGATTGGGGTTGCCATCGATCAGATAGTCACCCCGGCGCACGAAATCGCCTTCCTGCACCGCGACATGTTTGCCCTTGGGCACCAGATATTCGGCCACGTCGCCGCCATCTTCCGGACGGATGTTGATCCGGCGCTTGGTTTTGTAATCCTTGCCGAACTCCACGCGGCCATCGATACGGGCGATGATCGCATTGTCCTTGGGGATGCGCGCTTCGAACAGTTCGGCCACGCGCGGCAGACCACCGGTGATGTCGCGGGTTTTCGCCGCTTCGCGCGGGATGCGGGCCAGCACGTCACCGGCCGACACATCCTGACCATCGGCCACCGACAGCACGGCATCGACGGCCAGCATATAGCGCGCCGCTTCACCCGACGTGTCGTCAAGCAGGGTGATGCGCGGACGCAGATCATCCTTCTTGTTGATGGCCTTCCAGTCCGAAACCAGCTTGTTGGTGATGCCGGTGGCTTCGTCCACCTCTTCACGCAAGCTGACGCCTTCGATCAGGTCCTGATATTTCACCTTGCCCGATTTTTCGGTGATGACCGGCAGGGTATATGGATCCCATTCCGCCATGCGGTCGCCCTTCACCAGCCTGGCCCCTTCGGCCACGTTGATGATCGCACCATAGGGGATGCGGTGGATCGAGCGTTCACGCCCTTCGGCATCGCGGATCACCAGTTCGCCGTTGCGCGCCATGGCGATGTTGCGGCCGCGGCTGTCACCAATGGTGCTCATGCCGCGATATTCCACCACACCGTCAACCGGCGCATCCAGCGTCGACTGTTCCGAAACCTGCGCCGCACCGCCGATGTGGAAAGTGCGCATGGTCAGCTGCGTGCCAGGCTCGCCGATCGACTGCGCCGCGATCACGCCC
>DAITMD010000093.1:0-8208 GCA_036835345.1 Sandarakinorhabdus sp.
GCTGCCGTGGAAGTGAACAGCGAAACCGATTTCGTTGCCAAGAACGAGATTTTCCAGGGCTTTGTCTCCACCGTGACCGGCCTGGCGCTGGACAGCGGCGCCGATGCCGAGGCGCTGGCCGCCATGCCGTTTCCGGGCGGCGAAGGCAGCGTGGCCGACAGGCTGACCGCCAATATCGCCACCATCGGTGAGCATCAGTCGCTGCGCCGCACCGCGACGCTGAGCGTCGATCAGGGCGTGGTTGTGCCTTATGTGCACAATGCCATCGCGCCGGGCATCGGCCGCATCGGCGTGCTGGTGGGCCTGGAATCGGCGGCCCCGGCCGATGTGCTGGAACCGCTGGCCAAGCAGATCGCCATGCATGTGGCCGCGGCCAGCCCGCTGGCGCTGGACGAATCCGGTCTGGACCCGGCGCAGCTGGAGCGCGAACGCGCCATTGCCCGCGAAAAGGCCGCCACCAGCGGCAAGCCGGCCGACATCATCGAGAAGATGATCGAAGGCGGCGTGCGCAAGTTCGCCCAGGAAAACGCCCTGCTCACCCAGGTGTTCGTGATCGACGGCAAGACCAAGGTGGCCGATGTTGTGGCCGCTGCCGCCAAATCGGCCGGCACCGCCATCACCCTGAAGGGTTTTGTGCGCATGCAGCTGGGCGAAGGCATCGAGAAGCAGCAGAGCGATTTCGCGGCCGAAGTGGCGGCGGCTGCGGGCCTGTAATCAGCGCTGATCAATCGGGCGGGCGCGGCGCTGGCTGCGCCCGCCCTTTTGCTGTCTGCGACTGTCCACCCTTTTTTGCCCCTCTGCGCTTGGCAGGGGAAGGCGCTGCGGCTAGTGACCATAGCCGTCCTGCAACCTTGGAAGATCCAGCGCGCCATGGCCGGCTTCAAACGCATTCTCCTGAAGTTGTCCGGTGAGGTTCTGATGGGCCAGGGTGCCTATGGCATCGATCCCGAACAGGTGGCGCGCATCGCCGGCGAAGTGAAAATTGTCCACGAAACCGGCGTTGAATTGTGCCTGGTGGTGGGCGGCGGCAACATCTTCCGCGGGCTGGCGGCGGCATCGAAGGGCTTTGATCGCGGCAGCGCCGATTATATGGGGATGCTGGCCACGGTGATGAACGCGCTGGCGGTGCAGAATGCGCTGGAAAATATCGGCGTGGAAACCCGGGTGCAATCGGCCATCCCGATGCCTTCGGTGTGCGAGCCCTATATCCGCCGCCGCGCCGAGCGCCATCTGGAAAAGGGCCGGGTAGTGCTGTTCGCCGCCGGCACCGGCAATCCGTTCTTCACCACCGATACCGGCGCGGCGCTGCGGGCGGCGGAAATGAACTGCGATGCGCTGTTCAAGGGCACCAGCGTGGACGGGGTTTATGATGCCGATCCCAAGCAGGTGAAGAGCGCACGCCGGTTCGATAAGGTGAGCTATTCCAAGGTTTTGGCTGATAATCTGAAGGTGATGGATGCCAGCGCGGTATCGATGTGCCGCGACAACGAGATACCGATCATCGTGTTCAACATCCGCGAGCCGGGCATGCTGCTGTCGGTGCTGAAGGGTGAGGGCACCTCCACCACCGTGACGACGGAGGAAAAAGCACATGGCTGATTTCGAACCCGGCCCGTTCAAGGCCGATCTGGAGCGCCGCACCGCCGGCGCCATCGAGGCGCTGAAGCATGATCTGGCGTCCTTGCGCACCGGGCGCGCCAATGCCGGCATGCTCGATCCGGTGCAGGTGGAAGTATATGGCTCGATGATGCCGCTCAATCAGCTGGCCACCGTGACGGTGCCGGAACCGCGCATGCTGAGCGTGGCTGTGTGGGACAGGAGCAATGTCACGCCGGTGGAAAAGGCGATCCGGTCAGCCGGGCTGGGCCTGAACCCGATCACCGACGGCCAGACGCTGCGCCTGCCGATCCCGGACATGACCGAGGATCGCCGCAAGGAGATGGTCAAGCTGGCCGGCGGCTATGCCGAAAAGGCCAAGATCGCCGCCCGCAACGTGCGCCGCGACGGTATGGAAGCGCTGAAACTGGCCGAAAAGAAGGGCAAGATCAGCCAGGACGAACAGAAAAAGCTGGAAGGCGACGTGCAGAAGATTACCGACAAGGCGGTGACCGACATCGACGCGGCGACCAGCGCCAAGGAAAAGGAAATCATGGGGCGGTGACGGCGGCCGTTGCCCCATCCGTGACCGCGGTGGACGCCGCTGCCGGCACCTGCCGGCATCTGGCGATCATCATGGACGGCAATGGCCGCTGGGCCAAGGCGCGCCGGCTGCCGCGCATCGCCGGGCACCGCGCCGGGGTGGAGGCCGTGCGCCGCGTGGTGGAAGCCGCGCCAGGGCTGGGGCTGGAAGTGCTGACGCTCTATGCGTTCTCTTCGGAAAACTGGAAGCGCCCGCCCGATGAGGTAAGCGACCTGATGGGCCTGCTCCACCATTATGTCGAGAGCGAGATCGAGACACTGCACAGGAATGGCGTGCGGCTGGAGTTCATCGGCGACTGGCAGGCGCTGAAGCCCGAATTGGTGGTGCTGCTGGCCGCAGCGCGGGACCGCACGCGGGGCAATAGCGGCCTGAGGCTGGTGATGGCGCTGAATTATGGCGGGCAGGGCGAGCTGGTGCGGGCCGCGCGGGCGCTGGCAGAGGCGGCCGTGGCTGGCCAGATTGTGCCGGATGATATCAGCATCGAGGCGCTGGAGGCGCGGCTGGATACCGCCGGGATGCCGCCGCCCGATGCGGTGCTGCGCACATCGGGCGAGCTCAGGCTGTCGAACTTTCTGCTGTGGCAATCGGCCTATGCCGAATATCTGGTCACCGACAGGCTGTGGCCGGATTTCGATGGCCCGGCGCTGGCCAGCGCGCTGGCGGAATTTGGCCAGCGCGAACGGCGCTTCGGGGGCCGTTGATGGGCGAATTGCCGAAACGCGTGGCAACCGGGCTGGTGCTGGTGGCGGCGGCGCTGGCGGCGCTGTGGCTGGGCGGGCTGGCCTTTGCGGTGTTCGCAGCAGCGGCGGTGCTGGTGATGTTCACCGAATGGACGGCGATGCTGCGGGTGCCGCTGCTGGGCCGCCGGCTGGGGCTGGGGCTGCTGGCCGGCGCGGCGATGCTGACGCATTTCGGCGATTGGCCCACCGCGCTGCTGCTGCTGGGCGGCGGGGCCGGGCTGGGCGGCATGTTCCTGGGCCGTTTGACGGGTGGGCGCGGCCTGCACCGCGGCTTTGTCGGCGGGCTGCTCTATTGCGGGCTGCCGCTGGTGGCGCTGATCTGGCTGCGCGGGCAATCGTGGGGCGTCTATGCCACGCTGTTCGTGATGGCGGTGGTGTGGGGCGCGGATATCGCCGCCTATTTCACCGGCCGCGCTGTGGGCGGCCCCCGGCTGGCGCCGGCGATCAGCCCCAACAAGACGTGGAGCGGCGCCTTTGGCGGCCTGATCGGCGCGCTGCTGGTGGCGGGCATCGTGGCGCTGATCTGGCCGGGCTATGACAATATGGCGGGCCTTACCCGGCTGGCGCTGCTGGCGCTGCCGCTGGCGGTGGCGGCGATAGTGGGCGATCTGTTCGAAAGCCATCTGAAGCGCAGGGCCGGGGTGAAGGACAGCGGCACGCTGCTGCCCGGCCATGGCGGCGTGATGGACCGGCTGGACGGGCTGGTGCCGGCGGCGGTGGCCGGGGCCGGGGCCTTTGCCGCAACCGGGTGGGCGGGATGAGCGCCAATCTGACGATCCTGGGCGCCACCGGTTCGGTGGGCAGCCAGACGCTGGACCTGGTGGCGCGCAATCCGGGGCGCTGGCAGGTGGAGGCGCTGACGGCGAATACCGATGTGGACGGGCTGGCGAAGGCGGCGCGGGCGTGCGGGGCACGCTTTGCCGCGATTGCCGATGAAACGCGCGGGCCGGCCCTGAAAGACGCGCTGGCCGGCAGCGGCATCGCGTGCGGGGCAGGGCCACAGGCGGTGGTGGATGCCGCCGCGCGCGATGCCGCGATCGTGATTACCGCCATCGTGGGCGCGGCCGGGCTGGCGCCCACCATGGCCGCGGTGCGGCGCGGCGCCCAGATCGGCATCGCCAACAAGGAAACGCTGGTGTGTGCCGGCCCGGTGGTGACGGCGGCCGCGAAGCGCTTTGGCGCCACCCTGCTGCCGGTGGACAGCGAGCATAACGCCATTTTTCAGGTGTTTCCCCACGACGCGCCCGACCAGGTGGAGCGCATCATCCTGACCGCCAGCGGCGGGCCGTTCCGCTGCCGCAGCCGGGCCGAGATGCGCGGCGTCAGCGTGGCCGATGCCTGCAAGCACCCGACCTGGAGCATGGGTGCCAAGATCAGCATCGACAGCGCCACCCTGATGAACAAGGGGCTGGAGCTGATCGAGGCGGGGCAGTTGTTTCCGGTTCCGCACGAAAAGCTGGACGTGATTGTTCACCCGCAATCGGTGGTGCATTCGATGGTGGAATATGCCGATGGCAGCGTGCTGGCGCAGCTGGGCAGCCCCGACATGCGCATTCCCATCGCCTATGCCATGGCCTGGCCGGAACGGATCGCCACGCCGGCCGCGCGGCTGAACCTGGCCCAGATCGGCAGCCTGACCTTTGAAGCGCCCGATCTGGAACGCTTTCCCTGCCTGGCGCTGGCGTGGGATGCGATGCGCGCCGGCGGCAGCGCGCCGTGCATCTTGAACGCCGCCAACGAAATTGCCGTGGCGGCGTTCATCGCCGGGCAAGCCGGCTTCCTTGATATCGACGCCATCGTGGCGGAAACCCTTCAGTCAGTGCCGCAAGGCCCGGTGGCGAGCGTTGATGACGTGGTCGCAGTGGATGCTGCCGCCCGCGCTGCTGCCCGTGCCATCACGCGCCGGATGGCGGCATGAACGCTCTGCCCGCCTTGCCGATGCTGCCGCAGCCCGGGCTGATCTTCACGCTGGCCAGTTTCGTGCTGATGATCGCCGTGCTGGTGGTGGTGCACGAAGGCGGCCACTATCTGGCCGGCCGGCTGTTCAAGGCCCGTATCGAAGCCTTTGGCGTGGGTTTTGGCCCGGAACTTCTGGGCCGTACCGACCGGCGCGGCGTGCGCTGGCGGCTGAACGCCATTCCGCTGGGCGGTTATGTGAAGTTCGTCGGCGATATGAACGAGGCCAGCCAGATCGATCCGGCGCTGGCGGCGCTGCCGGAAAGCGAGCGACGCGGCCTGTTCGCGTTCCTGCCACTGTGGCAGCGCGCCATCATCGTGGCGGCCGGGCCGGCGATCAACTTCGTGTTCGCCATCGCCGTTCTGGCCATATACAATTTCAGCCATGGCCATTGGGCCTCGCCGCCGGTGGCCGAAATCGTGGTGGCGGGCAGCGCGGCCGAAGCGGCCGGCATGCGCCCCGGTGACCGGGTGCTGCGCGTGGACGGGCGCGCGGTGGAACGCTTTGAAGATGTCGTCAATCTGGTGGTGGTTGGCACCGGCGATCCGGTGGTGCTGGATATCAGCCGGGGCGGCGAACGGCAGCGGCTGACGGTGACCCCCCGGATGACCGAAACCGCCGACAGGTTTGGCAACATCGCCCGGGTGCCGGTGCTGGGCATCTTGCAGCCGCGCCCGGTGATTGCGCAGGTGGGCGCGTTTGATGCGCTGCGCTGGGCGGTGATCGACACGGTGGGCATCACCGAAAGCATGGCACGGGCCATCGGGCAGGTGATCACCGGCCGACGGGCGCTTTCGGAAATGGGCGGCCCGGTGAAATCGGCACAGATCGCCGGACAGCAGGCCAGCATCGGCCTGGCATCGGCCGTGGTGTTCCTGGCGTTCTTTTCCATCAACATCGGCTTCATCAACCTGCTGCCCATCCCGATGCTGGACGGCGGGCATCTTCTGCTCTACGGCATCGAGGCCGTTCGCCGGCGGCCATTGGCAGAGGCGGTGCAGCAATGGGCCTTCATGTCGGGCTTTGCCGCGCTGATGTCGCTGATGGTGGTGTTGACGTGGCACGATATCAGCTCTGTCGGGCTGTGGTCGCGGCTGTCGGGCTGGCTGGGATGACGGGCATGGGTCGAAGTTTCCGCCATGCTGGCCAACCGGCCTGTCGGCGCTCAGCAAAATCTGTGGGGTTAAGGGTGGACGGACAGTCGGCGTTGACGGCGAGCATCAATCAGGGGAAATGGCGCCGCACGCTGCCGTTGCTGCTGCTCTCCACAGCGGTTGCCGCGCCCGTGGCTGCGCAGGAACGCCGGCCCCCGCCGCCGCCGCCGGCCATGCCATCGGCCGAAGCAGAAGCCCGCGCTGCGGAATCGCGCACCCAATCGGCGCTGCCGGCCACGCCGGCCAACGCCGGTATCGTGCGCAGCGTGGTGGTGCGCGGCACGGAACGGCTGGAGGCCGAAACCGTGCGCTCCTATCTCAATCTTGCCATCGGCGACCGGTATGACCGTGATGTGCTGGATACGGCGCTGAAGGCGCTTTATGCCTCGGAATTGTTTGCCGATGCCACGATCCGGGACGATGCCGGCGCGCTTACCGTTGAGGTGAAGGAAAATCCGGTGATCAACCGGATCATCATCGAAGGCGGCAAGCGGGTGAAGGAAGAGAAGATCCGCGAGGAAATCCGCCTTGCGCCGCGCCAGATCTTCACCCGGTCAAAGGCGCGGGCCGATCTTTCGCGCATCCTCGAACTTTATCGGCGCGGCGGGCGCTTTGCTGCGGCTGTCGAGCCCAAGATCGTCCAGCTGGAACAGAACCGGGTGGACGTGATCTTCGAGATCAACGAAGGGGCCAAGTCGAAAATCCGCCAGATCAATATCCTGGGCAACGAAAAGTTCAAGGAAGGTGCCATCCGCAAGCAGATGGCTTCGAAACAGTCGCGGGCGTGGCGGTTCTTCTCGTCGAACGATACCTATGATCCCGATCGCCTGGCCTATGACCAGCAGAAGCTGCGGCAGTTTTACCTGACCGAAGGCTATGCCGATTTCCGCGTCGGTTCGGTGGTGGCGGAGCTGACCCCGGACAAGAAGGACTTCATCGTCACCTATGTGATCGAGGAAGGGGATCGCTACAAGTTCGGCAAGGTCGATCTGGAAAGCCAGCTGCGCGACATCAAGCCCAAGGAATTCATGCCGATCATCCGCATCAAGAAGGGTGACTGGTACGATGCGCAGGCGATTGAAAACACGGTGGAAAGCCTGTCGGAAACCGCGGGTCTGCTGGGCTATGCCTTCGCCGACGTGCGCCCGCAGTTCGAGCGGGACAAGGACAATCTGGAGATGAACGTCACCTTCCAGGTTGGGGAGGTGCCGCGCGTTTATGTGGAACGGGTGGAGATCAACGGCAACACCGTTACCTATGACAATGTGATCCGCCGCGAATTCAGGCTGACCGAAGGCGATGCCTTCAATTCGATCAAGGTGCGGCGCACCAAGGACCGGCTGATGGGCCTGGGCTTTTTCCAGGACAAGCTGGAGATCGAGCAGAAGCCCGGCAGCACGCCCGACCGCATCGTGCTGGAAACCAACGTGCAGGAACGACCGACCGGCGAACTGCAATTGTCGGCCGGCTTCTCAAACATAGAACGCTTCATCTTTTCGGCCAGCGTGCGGCAGCGCAATTTCCGCGGGCGCGGCCAGGAAATCCGGTTGTCTGCCAATGTGTCCAGCTTTGCACGGTCGGTGGAAGCCGGCTTTACCGAGCCATATCTGGGCGGCCGCAACCTGGCGCTGGGCGTCGATGTGTTCCGCCGCGATTTCCGTTCGTTCCGCTTCACCGGCAACAACACGCGCGACACCACTTACACGCAGGTATCCACCGGCTTTCAGGTGCGTACGGGCTTTTCGATCACCGAATTCTGGGCTGCATCGCTGCGCTATGGCCTGAGCCGGGAAGAGATCGGGCTGGACGAGAGCATCTTCTTCACCAACGGCGTGTGCGATCCGCTGCGCGCCGGGCGCTTCCTGTGCGAACAGCTGGGCAACCGCACGATTTCCACCATCGGCTATTCGATCCTGTA
Organism: Sandarakinorhabdus sp.; assembly: GCA_036835345.1. Classification (GTDB taxonomy): domain Bacteria; phylum Pseudomonadota; class Alphaproteobacteria; order Sphingomonadales; family Sphingomonadaceae; genus Sandarakinorhabdus. The sequence continues at coordinate 7,970 of DAITMD010000093.1, forward strand.
CAACAGCCTGAACAACGTGCGCCTGCCGTCGGCCGGGCAGCGGTTCAGCATCAACCAGGATATTGCCGGCGTGCCGATCGGCATCAAGTTCGTCACCACCCGCGCCAACTATGATTTCTTCACCCCGCTGTTCGGCACGGATTTCGTGCTGAACCTGGGGGCGGAGGGCGGCTATGTGACCGGCTATGGCGGGCAGGACGTGATCCTGACCAACCGCTTCTTCCTGGGGCAGCCGCAGT
>DAITMD010000094.1:0-8165 GCA_036835345.1 Sandarakinorhabdus sp.
TCTGGACAGGGATGCAATGCTGCCGCCGCCGGGCAGATGGTTGGCGGTCATGAGATCCAGCGTCTTGCGGCTGATGAGGCGCTGCCCGCCCAGCGTGCCGCCGTTCAGCAGCATCCGCGCGAACTGGAGATAGTCGTGCGCCGTCGATACCAGCCCGCCGCCGCCGGAAATGAAGCCGGGCGGCGCCAGATAGGAGGAGGTGGCCGGATCATCCTGCAGGGTGATGGTGCCGTCTTTCTTTGGCTGATAGCAGGCGGCAAGCCGGTGCGCTTGGCCATCGCGGACATGGAAGCCGGTATCGACCATGCCCAGCGGCCCAAACAGGCGCTGTGCAAGGAAATCCTCGAACTTGTGGCCCGAAACCACCTGCACCAGCCAGCCCAGCACATCGGTGGCCACCGAATAATTCCATGCCTCGCCCGGCGAGAATTCCAGCGGGAGTTTCGCCAGGCCCAAGATCATGCTCTCCAGCGTGCCGGCCTTCTCGATCTCGCCGATCTTTTCGCGGCGATAGGCTTCATCGACGTTGGTTCTGAGCTGAAAGCCGTAGGTGAGGCCGGCGGTGTGGCGGAAGAGATCGACCACCTGCATCGGCCGCGCGCAGGGGCGGGTCTGGAACCCCATCTTGTGGGTGCCGGCAACATAGACGCCCAGGTTTTTCCATTCCGGGATATATTTGTGCACCGGATCATCCAGCGCGATGCGGCCTTCCTCCACCAGCATCATCAGCGCCACCGAGGTGATCGGCTTGGTCATCGAATAGATGCGGAAGATCGTGTCGGCGCGGGCGGGGATGCCACGTTCGACATCGGCCAGGCCCTGCACGCCCAGATGGGCAATCTCGCCATGGCGGGCGACCAGCGACAGGGTGCAGGGCAGGCGGCGGGCAGCGATGTATTTTTCGGCCAGATGCGCGTCCAGCCGGGCCAGCCGGTCCGGCGCGAAGCCCAGTTCGGCCGACATTGCCGTGTCCGTCATGCGTTTGCCCCCCCCAAGCTGCCGGTCAGAATGTCGGCTGGTCATATTTGCGCGGCGCCACTTCGCGGTGCAGGGCGATGATCGCATCGGAACCCGCGGTCTTGTAGAGGCCGGGCACCAGGCCGTGCACGAAGCATTTCAGGCTGGCGATCAACAGGCGGCCGCCCACGCTGAAGGCGGCGCCCATATGCTCGCCATAGCTTTCGTTCACGCAGCGGGGGTGTTCCAGGAACAGCCGGTCGATCATGGGTTTCGGGGCTCCGTTGATTGCGCTGCCGCCATAGTGGCCGGCGCTGCCGCCGGCCGCAAGCACTGGTGGGCGTTGAGGGTTTCGAACCCCCGACCCTCTCGGTGTAAACGAGATGCTCTACCACTGAGCTAAACGCCCGCCGCTGCCCCTAGCCGGGTGCGGGGCTGCCGGCAAGCGCGGCGCTGCGGTGTTGCTGCATCGCAACACTGGCGGTGTTTGTGGCCGGCGCTGCCGTGACAGTCATGAACGCTCCATGAAGCTGTAACAAAAACGTCATGATTCCCCTGCAAGGGCGGACCGTCAGTTGGCTGTCCGGGTGATTCCCGGCGGCGGTTCCGAATTTGTGTTTCATCCCACCAGCCCCAGGGGGTCTTTCCGATGCGTCATCTTCGTCTTGGTGTTGCGCTTGCCGCGCTTGCAGTGCCGGCCATCGTTCATGCGCAGGAAGTCAGCTCGGCAATTTCCGGCTCGGTCATCAGCGATGCCGGTGCGCCGGTTGCCGGCGCCAAGGTGGAGATTCTGCACACCCCCACGGGCACGCGCAACACGGTGACGACCGACGCATCGGGCCGCTTCGCCCTGTCGGGCCTGCGGATTGGCGGACCGTTCACGGTCACCATCACCGCCGATGGCTTCCAGGGCCAGTCGATCGAAGACATCCGCACCGCTGCCGGTGACAATTTCAGCATCAACGCAGCGCTGGTGACTGCCGATTCGGCTGACACGATCGTGGTGACGGCCTCCTCGCTGCGCCGTTCGGGTGTGCTGAGCACGGGTTCGGCATCGGTGCTGACGGCCAAGGACATTGCGTCGGTCACCTCGGTCAACCGCGACATCCGCGATGCCGCCGCCCGCGATCCGATGACCGCGTTTGATCCCGTGCTGCGCGGCGTGTCGATCGCCGGCGCGTCGGCCCGCGCCAACCGCTTCACCATCGATGGTGTGTCGGTGCAGGACGATTTCGGTCTCAACCTTGGCGGTCTGCCCAGCTTGCGCGGCATCGTCAGCCTTGAAGCCATTGGCCAGTTGGCCATCAAGACCGCACCGTTCGACGTGGGCCAGGGCAATTTCACAGGCGGCGCCATCGACGCGGTGCTGAAGTCGGGCACCAACGAATATCATGCCGTTGCCTATGGCAGCATCGGCGGCAACGGCCTGACCGGCCGCAACGTGCGCGGCAACATCATTCCGCAGGCGCTGGCCTTCCGCAACTATGGCTTCTTCGCCTCCGGCCCGATCATCAAGGACAAATTGTTCATCGCGCTGAACTATGAGCGGCTGACCGAAGGCAATCAGGTGATTGCCTCGGGCATTGACGGCGAAGGCTTCGCCAACTCCATTCCGAACATCGGTGCGCCCGGCTTTGCCGACGATCGTCCGATCGTGGATGGCATCATCGCCACCACCAACAGCCGCTATGGCTATGATCCGCTCGACACGTTCCAGCAGGAGAGCGAGCGCGACCGCAAGATTTCGGGCAAGATCGACTGGAACATCACCGAGGGCCAGCGGCTTTCGCTCACCTATATCGATCACTTCAACTCGGTGCCGCTGCCCGGCGGCGGTTCCAGCAATTCGAACACGTCACCCAACGTCGGCCTGCAGTCCAACAGCTACGAAGGCACGGAAGCGACCAAGGTCTACACCGGGCAGCTGAACTCCACCTGGTCTGACCGGCTTTCGACCGAACTTCGTGTCAGCTACCGTGATTATGTGCGTGGGCAGGTGGGCTTCGGCGATGAAGGCTTCGGCCAGTTCCAGGTCTGCACCAATCCGACCAGCATCACCACCGGCACCAGCCCCACCAACAACAACATCAACTGCGGCAACAATGCCCGCGTGACCTTCGGCACCGATCGCTTCCGTCAGTCCAACGCGCTGGCCACCAGCAACCTCAATTTCCAGTTCAACATGCGCTACAACGCCGGCAGCCACCGCTTCAAATTCCAGGCGGAAGGCGTGCGCCAGAAGGTGAACAACGTCTTCGTTCCGGATTCGCGCGGCAACTTCTATTTCGACTCGATCGCCGATTTCAACGCGGGCAACGCCAACAGCGTGCGGTTCGCCAACGCCATCAACGGTGATCCCACCGTGGGCGGCGCGGCGCGCTTCACCCTCTATTCCTACGCGTTCGGTTTCCAGGACGAATGGGCCGTTTCCGACAATTTCACTGCGCTGATCGGCGCGCGTTATGATGCCTTCTCGTTCGACGACAGCCAGATTTCGCTGAACCAGAATTTCGTCAATCGCTTCGGCTTCCGCAACAACGCCTCGCTGAATGGTGTGTCAGTGTTTCAGCCGCGCCTGGGCTTCAACTGGAAGGCCAGCGAGCGCACGCGGGTTTCGGGCGGCGTCGGCATCTTCAGCGGCGGTATTCCGCTGGTGCTGTTCTCCAACAGCCTGGCCAACGACGGTGCGCGCCTGAACACCATCAACCTGCAGCGTGAATTCGTCGGCGGCGTGGCCACCGGCAACTTCATCGATCTGAACAACCGCACCACCGATCCGGCGGTGCAGGCGCAGATCAACGCCGCCGGTGCCGCTGCGCTCAATAATGTCGACGGGTTCGGCCTGCAGACCAACCCGATCGTCAACCAGTATCTGAGCACCAACCTCGCCTCGCTGGCGCAGGCCACCACCAACTCGGTCGATCCGGATTTCCGGATGAACTCGGTGGTGCGTGCCAACCTCAGCGCCGAATATATCGCCGATTTCGGCTTCCTGGGCGATGGCTGGCAGCTGCGGGCCGATGTGTCGCACACGTGGAATCGCAACAGCTACACGATGCTGGACCTGCGGGCCATTCCCAACGGCACGTTGCCCGATGGCCGTCCGCGTTATCAGGGCATCGCCGGCAGCGCCGGCAACGATCTGCAGCTGACCTCGCGCACCGGCGGCGTGGCCTTCGTGGCTGCGGCCTCCATCGCGAAGGAATGGACCAACGGCTTCAGTGTCCAGGCTGCCTATACCCGCAGCCGCGTCACCGATTTCCTGACCGATACCGGCGGCACCACGGCGGCCGGTTCCTACAACGTGGTCGTGCGTGACCCCAACCAGCCAGACATTGCCACCTCCACGCTGCAGACCGGCAACCAGGTGCGCCTGACGCTGAACTATCGTCACGCCTTCTTCGGTGATTACGAGACCAACTTCCAGATCTTCGGTCTCTATCGTCAGGGCCGTCCGTTCAGCTACACCTTCACCGATCCGGCGCCGGGCCGTGGCAACGTGTTCGGCACCACCGGCGGCAACCGCTATCTGCTCTATGTGCCGAACCTTGCAAACCTGGCCATCCCGGGCGGTTCGGCCTCCGCCATCACGCAGATCGATCCGATTGTGCAGTTCAGCGGCACCCCGGCGCAGCTGCAGGCCTTCCGCGATTTCGTGCTGGGCAGCGAACTGGCCGATTTCCAGGGCGAGATCGCCGGTCGCGGCATTGCACGCAACCCGGATTGGTACACGGTCAACCTGCACTTCTCGCAGCAGCTGCCGACCTTTGTCGGCAAGAGCAAGCTGACCGTGTTTGCCGACATGGAAAACTTCCTCAACCTGCTCAGCGACAAGTTCGCCTTCCGCGAACTGGCCGGCCGCTCCCAGCAGGCGCGCGTTGTCGAAGTGGCCTGCCTGAATGCAGCGGGCACGGTGATCGGTTCGTCGGGCAGCGGCACGTCGCTGGCCACCACGCCGTGCGCCTCCTATCGCTACTCGAACTTCCAAGCCCCGGTGCTGGCAACCTTTCAGCGCCAGTCGGTCTGGGCGGTGCGCGTGGGTGCCCGCGTCGAATTCTGATCGCTCTGGCCATCAATCAGGGGTGGTGCCGCAAGGCGCCACCCCTTTTTGATTCTCGATACACGTCGCGCCGTTCCGGATTGTCGGGACCTGGCATCCCTACTGATTGCGAAACTGGTTGTACCAGTTGATCACCGCCAGATTGGATTGCAGCCATTGGCTGGGCCGGCCCATGCCGTGATTGGCTTCGGGCAGGCGCACCATCTGGGCGGGGATGCCGCGGAATTTCAGCGCCTGATAATAGGCCTCGGTCTGGGCGATGGGGGTGCGATAATCGGCTTCGCCGGTGATCAGCAATGTGGGCGTTTTCACATTGCCGATCAGGCTGAAGGTGGAGCGCCGCCAGTAAAGATCGCGATTGTCCCACGGATTGCCGACCACCCAGTTCGACAGGGTGACGGCGGTGATGTCCGACGTCAGCGCCTGGATTGACCAGTCGGTGACCGGGCGCAGCGCGGCGGCGGCCTTGAACCGGTCCGTCTTGCCGATGGCGTTGGTGGTGAGCACGCCGCCGCCGCTGCCGCCGCCGATGAACTGGTTGCTCGCATCGGCCCACGGGCGTTTGAGCACTTCATCCATCCCGGCCATCAGATCATCATGATCGGGGCCGGGATATTCGCCGCCATATTCGGGCGTGATGCCATTGGCAAAGCGTTCGCCATAGCCGGTGGAACCGCGCGGGTTGGACCAGAGGACGACATAGCCGGCGGCGGCATAAAGCTGATGGGTGATGGAAAAATAGGGGCCATAATCGCCGTTCGGCCCGCCGTGGATTTCCAGCGCGACGGGGTATTTCTTTGCAGGATCAAAGCCCGGCGGATATTGCAGCCAGCCTTCGATGGTGAGGCCATCGGGGGCCTTCCAGGTCAGCCGTTCCATGGCGCCGATCTGTTTGTCGGCGCGCCATTTTTCGTTGAAATCAATCTTGCCGATCAGCTTGCCGGCGCGCATCACGCCCAGCGCGGCGGGGCGATCGGCCTCTGCGGTGGTGAACGCGTGGGTATCCCCACCCATGCTCCAGTCGCCGCCGGAGGAGGGGAGATAGAGGCGGGTGCCGCCGATCTGCGGCACGATCACCCTTGGCGCGCCGCCGGAAACCGGGATGGTCGCCACCCGCACCAGCCCGACATCGCCGTAGGCCACGTGCAGGGCCTTACCGTCTTTCGCCCATTCGAAACCGTTCACCGGCCGGTCGAGCGCGGCGGTGACATGCACCGGCTCTCCGCCGGCGACGCGGCGGACATAAAGGCCGGGCTGGGCATAGAATTTGGTGGTTTTCGGCTGCCCGATCCACGCCAGCCACTGGCCATCGGGGGACAGGCTGGCATCGCGTTCGCCGCCATCGATGCTGGTCAGCCGGGTGGGTGTGCCGCCGGCGGCGGGGATGCGATACAGGTCGGTCTCGCCGGCGATGCGGTCGTTGTTATCGCGGATGGCGGCGGAATAAATCAGGCTCTGGCCATCGGGGGCCCAGTTGGCGCTACCCTGAATCTGGCTGGCGTCGCCCTTGGTGAGCTGGGTGGGGGCGCCGCCGCTGGCGGGCATCACGAACAGATGATCGGCGCCGGCCTTGATGTAGCCGCCTTCGTTGGTGCGCCAGCGGAAATCGCTGATCACGCGCGGATCGGGCGCCCATGTCGCACCGGCGGGCTTTTCCGGCATCCCGGCCACCTTGGGCATGGGCGCTTCCACGCGGGCGGTAAAGGCGATGCGCGTGCCATCCGGGCTCCATTGCAGACCGCGCGGGGCGATGCTGCCGCTGGTGATCGGCTTGCCCACGCCTTCGTTCACGTCCATCACCCAGATCTGCGGCTTGCCCAGATACGCCGCGACATAGGCGATGCGCCGGCCATCGGGTGCCCACACCGCGCCGGATGCGCCGGCCTGGGCGGGGATCAGCAGGCGCTTGTCCAGTCCGGCCTTGCCAACGGTCGCCAGCCACCATTCGGTCACGCGCCTGTCGGTCTGGATATCGAAGCTCATGCGGGTGAAGGCCACGTGCGCGCCGCCCGGTGACACCTTCACGGCATCGGTCATGCTGATGCGGTAGAGATCCGCCGGCTCCACCGGAGACGCCGCCAGCGCGGCGGTAGAGGCAAGAAGGGCGAAGGCGAAGACTGCGCTTTTCATGTGTGTCCTGTCGTTTTCCCAAGGCTGATGCATCAGGCTAGCAAGGGCACACTGCGCTGAACAGTGAGGAACAGGCCATGGGCATCAGCTTTGACGAATGGCGCGCGCGTTCGCCCTTCTACAACGAAACTCACGAAGCGGTGTCGGCCAGCGTGCGGCGCTTCATGGGGGCCGAGGTGCTGCCCAACATCGACCAGTGGGAAGCGGATGGCGAACTGCCGCGCGATCTGCACAAAAAGGCCGCGGCGGCCGGCATCCTGGGGCTGAATTATCCCGAAGAATATGGCGGGCATAGCCAAGGCTTCGACGTGTTCCACGGGCTGACGCAAAGCGAAGAACTGGCGGCGGCCGGGGCTGGCGGGCTGGGCGCCAGCCTGATGACGCACGGCATCGGCCTGCCGCCGATCCTGGCGCTGGGCAGCGAGGAAATGAAGCGCCGCATCGCGCCGGACGTGCTGGCCGGCGACAAGATCATATCGCTGGCCATCACCGAGCCTTCGGGTGGATCGGACGTGGCGCAATTGAAAACCCGCGCCGAAAAGCAGGGCAACAAATATGTGGTGAACGGGCAAAAGATGTTCATCACATCTGGCATGCGCGCCGATTATATGACGGTGGCGGTGCGCACCGGCGAGGCCGGCATGAAGGGCATATCGCTGATGCTGATCGAGACCGACCGGCCGGGGGTGAGCCGCACCCGGCTGGACAAGATGGGCTGGCGTTGTTCGGACACGGCGGCGGTCTATTTCGACAATGTCGAGGTGCCGCCGGAAAACATGATCGGGCCGGAAAACGGCGGATTCATCGGCATCATGCGCAATTTCAACAGCGAACGGCTGGGCATGGCGCACGGCTGCTGCGCGATGGCGCGGGTGGCGCTGAGCGAAGCGATGGACTGGGCGCAGACCCGCGAGACCTTCGGGAAGCGACTGGGCGCGCACCAGTCGATCCGCATCAAGCTGGCGGACTGTGCCCGGCAGATCGGCGCGACGCAGGCCTGGGTGGATCTGTGCGCGCA
>DAITMD010000095.1:0-8129 GCA_036835345.1 Sandarakinorhabdus sp.
CGCCGACCAGCGATTTCGTGCGCAACCGCGATTTCGATTTCCGCTCCGCCGCCGTCGAGCGCGCCATCCGCAAGGCCAGCAACCCCAACGCCTGTGATTTCATCGCCGCCGATACGGTGGCCACCGCGCTGCTGGGCGATGCCATCGGTAGCAACATATTGCTGATGGGCTATGCCTGGCAGAAGGGCCTGATCCCGCTCAAGCGCGCCAGCATCGAGGCGGCGATCGATCTGAACGGCGTCGCCATCCCCTTCAACAAGCGCGCCTTTGCGCTGGGCCGCCTGCTTGCCGTCCGCCCCGATCAGGTGCTGGCGCTGGTGGAGGCAACGCGAGGCCCGCAGGCAGAGCCGCCGGCCACCACGCTGGACCAGATGATCGCCCGCCGCGAAGCCGATCTGGTGCTTTATCAGGACGCTGCCTACGCCCAGCGCTTCCGCCGCACCGTGGACCTCGCCCGCGAAGCCGGCGGCGATGCAATGGCCGAAGCGGTGGCCAAAAGCCTGTACAAGCTGATGGCCTACAAGGATGAATATGAGGTCGCGCGCCTCTACAGCGACGGCCGCTTCCGTGCGGCCTATGATGCGCAGTTCGCCGGCGGCCGCCCGCGCGTGCTGCTGGCACCGCCGCTGCTGTCACGGCTGGACCCGGCCACCGGCCGCCCGAAGAAGATCAGCTTCGGCCCGTGGATCTTCACCGCGTTCGGGGTGCTGGCCAGGCTGAAGGGCCTGCGCGGCGGAATGCTCGATCCGTTCGGCTACAGCGAAGAACGCCGCCATGAACGCGCCGACATCAGCGCCTTTGAAGACGAGGTGCTGCGCCTGTGCGAGAGCGTGAATCCTGCCAACATCGGGCTGGCGCTTGCCATCGCCCGGCTGCCCATGGACGTGCGCGGCTTTGGCCCGGTGAAGGCGAAGGCGCGTGACGAGGTGCTGAAACGCCGGGAAGCGCTGTGGAAAAAGTTCAGCGCCGCACCGGAAAGAGCGGCAGCCTGATCAGCCGACATCGATGGCGAAACAGCCGTTCTTGCCGATCTCCAGCTTCTTGCAGCCGGTGCGTGCCGCTTCGCGGGTTTCGAACGGGCCAACCTGCAGCCGCCACACGCCGCCATAACGCGACACCGTGGGCTTCAGGCCCCTGGTGTCCTGCTTGTTGGCGGCGGCGTGCCTGGTCCACGCGGCCTGGGCGCTTTTCTGGCTGGGATAGGTGCCAAGCTGAATGCGCCAGCCGGTTTCCGGCGGCGGTTTGGGTGCGGCCTTGGGGACCGGCTTTTCAGGCGGCTTTTCGGCCGGTTTGGGCGGCGCCGGCTCCGGCGGCTTTTCCGCCACGCGCACCGGCGGCGGCTCCGGCGGCGGAGAGGCGAGCGGCTGCGGCGGCACCGGCGGCGTTGCCACCGGGTTTGGCGCAGGATTGGGCACGGGATTGGCTGGCGGCGCGGCAGGTTCCGCAGCGTCTGGCGCGCCGGTGACAGCGCGCAGCGCGGCTTCGTTCAGCGCAGCCGTTGTCGCACTCACGCCCGGTGCCGGCGGCGCGTCCGGCCGCTCCGCAGCGGCACCGGCCAGCACCACCGCCGGCGGCGGCGCCGTAACTGCGCCCATCGGCGGCGGCTGGATGCCGGTCTGGAACTGCGCCGGCACGCCGCTGTTGTTCGCCAGCGCAGTGGCGATCTGCCAGCCATTGGCCCGGTCAACCGGTTGAATCGCCTGCGATAATTCGTTCAGCGCCTTGGTGGCTTCCGGCAGGCCCTGGGCCGCGGCGCGCACCAGATAGGCATAGGCCAGCGGCATCGATTTGGCCGCGCCATCGCCGTTCCAGTGCACGATGCCCAGCACATATTGCGCCCGCATCTCGCCCTTGTCGGCCGCCGATTTCAGCCAGCGCACGGCTTCGGGCTTTTCGCCGGCCTGAAACAGCAAAATGCCCAGATTGGCCTGCGCCGGCAGATGGCTTTTCACTGCTGCACGGCGATACCAATCCTGCGCGGTCACCTTGTCCAGCGCCACGCCGCGGCCCAGCTTATAGGCCTGGCCCAGGTTGAACATCGCATCGGCATCGCCGCCGGCAGCAAAGGGCTGCCACATGGTGACCGCCTGATCCCATTTGCCGGCGCGCCAATATTCCACGCCCTGCCGCACCGAAGCCGGCGGCGGCGTGGGCTTGGCCGGGGCGGCAGCTGCCCGTGCCGGTGCGCGCTTCTTCTTGCGCACGGCCGCCAGTGCAGGGTCAGCTCCGATCAGGGCCACCACCAGCAATGCGCCAATCGCCTTCACGCCTGCCAAACCACATCTCCACCCTTGATTGTCATCCGAACCCGACCGGCAGTTGGCAGGCCATCGAATGGCGTGTTGCCAGCGCCCTGGAAAAGCCGGCCCTCTATGCGCCAGGGGGCGGCATCGTCAAAGACCATAAGGTCTGCCGGTGCGGCGAGTTGCAGGGTTCCGGCGATGAGCCCGAAGCGGCGGGCCGGGTTTACCGTGAGCATGGCGATCAATTGCGGCAACGATATCACGCCGTCGCGCACCAGCCCCAGCCCCAGCGCCAGCAGCGTTTCCGCCCCGGCCATGCCCGCGCCTGCTTCGGCAAAGGGCTGGCGCTTGTCGTCCTGGCTTTGCGGATCATGGCCGGACGACAGGATGCTGATGCTGCCATCGCCAACGCCGGCAATCGCTGCCCGGCGGTCGCTTTCATCGCGCAGCGGCGGCGACAGGCGGGCAAAACTGCGAAAGCCCGACACCGAAAGATCGTTCAGGAACAGATGCGCCGGGGTGATGCCCGCCGTCACGTCCACGCCGCGCGCGCGGGCCGCCCGCAGCGCTGCCAGCCCTTCTGCCGTGGTCACCTGCCGGATGTGCAGCGCCGCGCCCGTCGCCTCGGCCAACCGGCAATCGCGGGCGATCGCCAGCGCCTCGGCAAAGGCCGGTGCCGACGCCAGGCCCAGCCGGGTGGCCGTTTCGCCTTCCGTTGCCACGGCGCCCTGCGTCAGCGCGGCGTCCTCGCCGTGGGTGACCACCACCATGCCAAAGGCGCGGGCATAGGCCAGCAGCCGCTGCATCACCCGCGCATCGGCGATGGCGCTGCGCCCGGTGGCCACGCCCACCGCGCCGGCTTCGCGCATCAGGCCGATTTCGGCCAGCTCACTGCCCATCAGGCCGCGCGTGGCCGCCGCCAGTGGATGCACCCACAGGTCGGGCTTACCCAGCCGATCAGCATAGGCAATCAGCGCCGGATCATCCAGTGGCGGCGCCTGATCGGGCATCAGCAGCACCCGGGTGATGCCGCCAGCCTGGGCGGCGGCCGGATGGGCGCGAAACACGCAGGCATCAATGATGCCAGGCGCCACGATCAGCCCCGATGCGTCGATCACCCTTGCATGCGATGGCGCTTCGGCAGTGCCAATGCCGGCAATGGCGCGGTTTTCGATATAGACGGCGGCAATGCCGTCATGCCCGCTGGCTGGGCAGATCACCCGCCCGCCGGTGATGGCGATGGGCTGGGCCGGGTTCATGTCCGCCCCTCCACGCCGCGCCCCTCCACGCCGCGCCCCTCAACGCCGCGCCGGCGCCGGGTGAGCACATCCAGGCAGGCCATGCGCACCGCCACGCCCATTTCCACCTGTTCGGTCACGGCGCTGCGGGCGATATCATCGGCAATGGCGCCTTCGATTTCCACGCCGCGGTTCATCGGGCCGGGGTGCATCACCAGCACATCGCCCGCCGCCCGCGCCAACCGCGCCTCCGTGAGCCCATGAAAGCGGAAATATTCGCGCGGGGACGGCACATAGGCGCCTTCCATCCGCTCCGTCTGCAGGCGCAGCATCATCACCACATCGGCGCCGTCCAGCCCGGCATCCATATCGGTGAAGGCCGTCACGCCCAGCGCCTCCACCCCGGCCGGCAGCAGCGTGGGCGGGGCCACGGCGCGCACTTCGGCGCCCTGCCCTGCCAGCAGCAGGAAATTCGATCTGGCCACCCGGCTGTGCAATATGTCGCCGCAGATCGCCACCTTCAGCCCGGCGATGCGGCCCTTGCGGCGGCGGATGGTCAGCGCGTCCAGCAGCGCCTGCGTGGGGTGTTCGTGGCGGCCATCGCCGGCATTCAAAACCGGGCAATCCAGCTTTTCCGAAATCAGCTGCACCGCCCCCGAGGCCCCGTGGCGGATGACGATCAGATCGGGCCGCATGGCATTCAGCGTCAGCGCCGTGTCCAGCAACGTCTCGCCCTTTTTCAGGCTGGATCCGGCGATACCCAGATTGACGACATCCGCGCCCAGCCGCTTGCCGGCGATTTCAAAGCTGAGCAGCGTGCGCGTGCTGTTTTCAAAGAAGGCATTGATCTGCGTCAGCCCGGCCAGCCGGCTGTCATGCTTGGCCGCGCCGCTGCGGTTCAGGTCTGCCCATTGTTCGGCTTCATCCAGCAGGAAGGCGATTTCCCACGGCTTCAGTTGCGCGATGCCCAGCAGGTGATCATGGGGAAAGGGATGCGTTCCGGCGGCAAGGGCGGGATGGGCCAGATCTGGTTGCTGGGGAACGCGGGCCATGCCCCTCCCCTAGAGGTTCGGCGCGCGTCAAACAAGCCGGGCCGCGATTTCACCACCTCAGCGCGGGCAGCACCGATGCGAAATCATCCTGCCACAGCGGCGTCTGCGCGTCCTGCCGCAGTTCGCCCCAGCCCGGATTGGCCGCGCGGAGCTGCGCGATCCGTTCCGGGTGCCGGGACAGGGCGATCCATTCAGATGACGCCCCGCCTTGCGATTTTACCTGATCCAGGGGCGCCTTGTAGAAATAATGCGCCCCGTGCCAGCCGGCATGTGCCGCCAGCCTGGCCAGCACGGGTTCCAGATCAAGGAACCGGTTGGAAATATGGATGAGCAGCAGGCCATCCGGGCCAAGCGACCGGCCATAGACGCCCAGTGCTTCCAGCGTCATCAGGTGCAGCGGAATGGAATCGGAAGAAAAAGCATCAACCGCAAGCAGATCGAAACTGCCCGCCGGCTGGGCTTGCAGGGTCAAGCGCGCATCGCCGGTCACCATGGCGGCCTTGGGAGCGCAGGTTGAGAGATAGCTGAAGCGCGACTGGGCAATTTCGACCACCACCGGATCGATTTCAAAGAAGGTCCAAGCCTGACCGGGCGCCGCATAGCAGGCCAGCGTGCCGCCGCCCAGCCCGACCACGGCAATGCGCGCCTTCGCACCGAACATCTGAGGCGCCGCCGCCAACGCCTGCCCCACGCCGCTTCCCGGCACATAATAAGACATCATCTGCCGGGCGCGGGCCGGATCAAGCGACTGCGCGCCGTGCATCGTCGTGCCATGCACCAGCCGGCGGATGCCCTCCTCCGGCACATCTTCGACCGTGTAGACACCAAAAAAGCTGCGCTGGTGCAGGCCGTTTGCCACCTTGGCCAGTTGTTCACCGCCGCCAAGGCCAAACATCGCCATCAGCATCATCGCGGTGAACAGCCAGCGCCGGCCAATCGTAGCCCAGGCCAGCAGCAGCATCACGGCCAGGACCGCGGCGTTGCCCGGATTGAACGCCAGCTGGCCCGACAGGCCGGTGGTGCCAAAGCCAGTTGCCAATGCCCAGGCCAAAGCCGCCATCAGCCCGGCAATCACCACCACGATCAGCGGCTTGTCCAGCAGCCTGGAGCGCGGCTCGCCCTGCAGCAGCCAGCCGGCCAGCAGCAGCAGCAGCGGATGTTCCCACGGCCATGAAAAGATCATCGGCGCCAGCAGCGCGCAGAACAGGCCGCCAACCGCACCGCCAACCGACATCCACAGATAGAAACTGGTCAGGCCACTGGCAGGCGGCCGTTCCAGCGCCAACGTGCCATGCAGCGCCACGGTCAGCACCAGCAGCAGCAGCACGCCGGCAACCGCCATCATCAGGCCGATCACCGGCCCGTTGGCCGAAAGAAACAGCGGCGCGGCCAGCACCAGCAGCAGCAAGGGCGCCAGATCTGCCGCCCAGCGGGTCCATGTTGGCCCGACCGAGGAGAAAGCGATCACGAAGCTGAGCAGATAGATGGCCAGCGGCACCACCCACAGCAGCGGCATCGCCATCAGATCGGTGGTGAGGTGCGTGGTGGTGGACAGCAACAGCCCGGATGCCACCGCCGACAGCACGACCCAGCGCAGCCGCTGCTGCCCGGTGATGACAGCGGGGGCCATGGGCTGGGCGCTGGTTTCCGGTCCGGCTGCGCCGCGCGCCGTCAGTCCGCAGGCCGCCACCAGCGCCGCCAGCAACACGAAACCGGCCGACCATCCGAACCGTTGAGGCATCAGGCCGGCGAACGGCTCCACCAGCAGCGGATAGGCAATCAGCGCCCCGAAACTGCCCAGGTTCGACGCAGCATAGAGAAAATAGGGGTTTTCGGCATCCTTGTCGTTGGTGCGCGCAAACCAGGCCTGCATCAACGGCGCCTGCGCCGAAACCACAAAGAACACCGGACCGATCGACACCGCCAGCAAGCCCAGCAGCCACAAGGTGGGATTGCCGGTGCCGGCCGCCGGATACCAGGATGCCATGCCGATCGGCAGGGTGAGCGCAGCCACCACGAACAGGCCAACATGCACGCTCACCTGCCGGCGCAGCGACAGGCGCTGCAGGCGGTTGGCGTAAAGATAACCCAGCAGCAACGTGGCCTGATAGAAAAGCATGGCGACGTTCCACACACTGGGCGATCCGCCCAACACCGGCAGCACGATCCGCCCAAACATCGGCTGCACCAGGAACAGCAGGAAACTGCCGGTCAGCACCGTTGAAATGAAGAGTGGCCGGATCGGCACGGCAATCCGGGTGGCGGGTATGGTCGTCATGGCGGCGCAACCTGCACGACTATTGTCAATTAATCGTTGACGCCGTTCAGGCTGGCCGCAGCACCGGTATCGGCGCGGCCGCCGGCCGCCCCGGCTTGTAGGTCAAGCAGGCCGCCGGTAAGGCACCGGGATGGAGACCGGAGCCAGCCCGAAATGGGCGATCGTCATCGCCTTCTACAACGAGGAGCGCTTCATCGCGCCAACCATCGCGGCCGCACTGGCGCAGGACCGGGACGACATAATGCTGATCTGCGTGGACAACGCCTCAACCGATGGCAGCCACGAACTGGTGACACGTGCCATTGCCGGCCATCCCCGCGCGCTGCTGGTCACCGAAACCGCGCAAGGCCACACATTTGCGCTGCGCCGCGGGCTGGCCATCGCCCGCGATCATGGCGTGCAGAATATCGCCTTCTGGGATGCCGACACCTATTATCCGCCGCACTACATCAGCCGCGCCGATGCGCTGCTGGGCCATGATCCCGCCGTGGTGGGTGTGCAGGCCTTTGATATCTATGGGCCGTATGACAGCCTGAAGAACCGCATCATCCGCCGCCGCATGGCGTTTACCGCGTCGCTCCTGTCGGGCCAGGGCCACACCGGCACCTTCGGGCAGGCGTTCCGCATTGCGCCGCTGCTGGCGGCCGGCGGGCCCAAGAACGATGACTGGCCGTTCGTGCTCTATGATCACGAACTGATCCACCGCATGCTGAAGATCGGCCATCTCACCCATGCTGCCGATCATGTCTGCTGGCCGGCGCCGCGCCGCACGGTGAAGGGCCATGTGCGCTGGAACCTCGCCGAACGCCTGCTCTACGCCTTGACGCCCTACGGCGTGAAGGACTGGTTCTTCTACCAATATCTCGCCCCCCGGCTGCGCGCTCGCGGCATGTTCGAAGCCGGCCTTAGGGTGCGGGACTGGGAACAATGACAGTGGCGCATTCTCCGCCGCCCCGCAGACTGAAAGACGCAGAGCTGGGGGCAGGAGAGACGCGATGCAGCTGGCGTGGAGCGATGACGACCTGAGATTTCGCGATGAGGTCCGCGATTTCCTCGCCCGCGAACTCACGCCAGAGCTGAAAGCCGCCACCGCCGGCATGACCAGCGTCTATGCCCCGCCGCACATCGCCCTGGCCTGGCAGAAGAAATTGCATGCAAAAGGCTGGGTCGCGCCAAGCTGGCCCACCATATGGGGCGGCTGCGACTGGTCGGTGGCGCAGCGCTATATCTTCGCGCGCGAAACCACCAACGCCGGTGCGCCGCCGCTCTCGCCCATGGGGCTGGGCATGTGCGGCCCGGTGCTGCTCCATTATGGCAC
>DAITMD010000096.1:0-8101 GCA_036835345.1 Sandarakinorhabdus sp.
ATACACGTTTGCCGCTGTTGCCGCAAAGGCTGGCGCTGGCAGCCGGCGCGCGTATAACCGCCAGCGTGAGCGATGAAACCCACCTTGATGCCCGCGCCGACGAGGTGCCGGATGCCCTGCAGGAAGGCCGGCTGAGCCGCGCCTTCGTGGCGGATGTGGCGGCCGCGCTGGACAGCGGCGACGATGAAGCGGTGCGGGCGCTGGTGGCGCCGCTACACCCGGCCGATGCCGCCGATCTGTTCGGGGCCATTGATGCCGGCAAGCGCGGCGATCTGGCCGGCGCGCTGGGCGAGCTGCTGAATGCCGAGGTGATCGCCGAGCTGGACGATTATGTCCGCGACGATGTGCTGGAAGCCCTGTCACCGGGTGAAGTGGCCGATGTGGTCACCCAGCTCGACACCGATGACGCGGTGGCGCTGATCGAGGATCTGGAAGCCGACGAACAGCGCGCCGTGCTGAACTCGCTCAATCCGGAAGACCGCGCCGATATCGAGACGGCGCTGGGCTATCCGGAAGAATCCGCCGGCCGCCTGATGCAGCGCGAGCTGGTGGCGGTGACCGAGCATATGAGCATCGCCGACGTTATCGAGCGGGTGCGGGCCAGCATCGATCCGGCCACGGATTTCTGGGAAATCTTCGTGGTCGATATCGCCGGCCGGCCGACCGGCACCATGCGCCTGTCGTGGCTGCTCACCGCGCCGACCGACATCAGCGTGGGCGACGTGATGAAGCGCGAGCAGACGCTGATCCCGGTGGGCATGGACCAGGAGGAAGTGGCGCTGCTGTTCCAGAAATATGCGCTGATTTCGGCTGCGGTGGTGGACGAGGCAGGCAAGCTGGTGGGGGTCATCACCGTCGATGACGTGGTGCACATCATCCAGGCCGAGGCCGGCGAGGATGTGCTGAAACTGTCGGGCGCCGGCGATGGCGACATCAACGAACCGGTGTTCACCACCTATCGCACCCGCTCGCGTTGGCTGGTGGCCAATCTGCTCACCGGGCTGGTGTCGGCCAGCATCATCGGTTTCTATTCCGACAGTATCGAAGCGCTGGTGGCACTGGCGGCGCTGTCGCCTATCGTAGCATCAGTGGGCGGCAATGCCGGCAATCAGACGATGGCCGTCACCGTGCGGGCGCTGGCCACCAACCAGCTGACCGAAAGCAACACCCGCCGCACCATCGGCCGCGAAATTCGCGTGGCGCTGCTGAACGGGCTGACCCTGGCGGTGCTGATGGCGCTGGGCGTCACGCTGGTGTTCGGCAATGTGACGCTGGGCCTGGTTATTGCAGCGGCCATGCAGTTCAACATCCTCATCGCCGGGCTGGCCGGGGTGCTGGTGCCGCTCACGCTGGAACGCCTGGAAGCCGATCCGGCGGTGGCATCATCGGTGTTTGTCACCATGATCACCGACAGTATGGGCTTTTTTGCCTTTCTGGGCCTCGCCACGCTGGTGGGCGTGCAATATCTGGGCTGAACATGGCGCTGCTGCACCTTACGAAAGTGGCCGCCGGCTGCCCCGACATTGCCGCGCTCGCCGCCCGTCAGGCCCATTGGTGGGGGCCGGGCCGCGCCGGTGCCCACACGCGCTTCATGCCCAAACGCGCCGACGAACTGATCGGCGGATCGATTTTCTGGATCATCAGGCACCGGCTGGTGGCGCGGCAGCAGATCATCGCAATCGCCATGGCCGATACCGATTGGGGGCCGAAATGCGCCATCGAACTGGTGCCTGGCCCGGTGCCGGTGCAGCCCCTGGCCTGCCGCGCCCATCAGGGCTGGCGCTATCTGGAGGCCGATCTGGCACCGCCAGATGCGGGCACCATCGATGCCGCAGAAGCCATGCCGGCCGGGATGCTGCGCGAACTGCAATCGCTTTGGCTGATGTAGCGGCTTAACACAGATTTGACTTTTCGCTGTGGTGGCAGCATAGAACAGTGGATGTTTGCCGATGACCGCCCCATTTACCGCCAGATCCGCGACCGTATCGTCGAACGGATATTGACCGTGGGCGATGGCGCGATGCTGCCATCGGTGCGGGCGCTGGCGGCCGATGCCGGGGTCAATCCGCTCACCGTTGCCAAGGCCTATCAGGATCTGCAAGCCAGCGATCTGGTGCGCGCCCGCAAGGGCGTTGGCCTGTTTGCCGCCGATGGCGCGGTCAATCGCCTGCTCACCGCCGAACGCAAAAATTTCCTGACCGAGGAATGGCCGCGGGTGCGCGCCCGCATCAGCCGGCTGGGGCTGGACGCCGCCGATCTGCTGGCCGACGCCTGAGGCTCACCATTTCTCTTCCGGCCACCACGGGAACACCTGTTCCGGCATGTGCTGGCTGACTGTATCGGGATAGGCCGGCGGGCGCTTTTCGAGGAAGCTGACCACACCCTCCTTCGCATCGCCCGAACGGCCGCGCATATAGACCATGCGTGAATCCAGCCGGTGCGCGTCCCATGGGCTGGGCGCGCCGGCCATGCGCCACAGCATCTGCCTCGTAAGCGCCACCGACACCGGCGCGGTGTTTTCGGCAATCTCCAGCGCCAGAGCGCGCGCGGCGGGCAGCAGATCATCCGCTGCGTGGGTGGAGCGGGTGAGGCCGCCCTTTTGCGCTTCGGCGGCATCGAACACCCGCCCGGTCATGCACCATTCCAGCGCCTGCGGCAGGCCGACCAGCTTCGACAGGAACCAGCTGGAGCCGGCCTCCGGCACGATGCCGCGCCGGGCGAACACAAAGCCGAACCGCGCCGTGTCGCTGGCCAGCCGCATGTCCATCGCCAATTGCATGGTGGCGCCGATGCCCACGGCCGGGCCGTTCACCGCGGCAATCACCGGTTTGAGGCTGCGGAAAATGCGCATCGTCACCTGGCCGCCGCCGTCGCGGGTGGCGGGGTGGCTCCAATCGATGCTGCCGTCTTCGCGCTGCGGGCTGGCACTGCGCGCGCCGCCCAGCTTTTCGTAATCGAAGGTGGCGGCCCCGGCAGACAGGTCCGCCCCGGCGCAGAAGGCCCGGCCGCGCCCGGTAACGATCACCGCCTTCACCGCATCATTGGCGTCGGTTTCGTCGAACGCGGCGATCATCTCGGTCATCATCACGCCGGTGAAGGCGTTAAGCTTGTCCGGCCGGTCCAGCGTGATGGTGGCGATGGGGCCATCAATGTCGAGGGCGATCTGGGTGTAGGTCATGGCAGCGCCTTTTCCTCTGTTGTCAGCGTTAAAGCGCTTCGATGATCGTCACATTGGCCAGCCCGCCGCCTTCGCACATCGTCTGCAGGCCCCAGCGCTTGCCGCGGGCGTGCAGGGCATGGACCAGCGTGGTCATCAGCTTGGAGCCCGATGCGCCCAGCGGATGGCCCAGCGCAATCGCGCCGCCGTTCACGTTCAGCCGGGCGTGATCGGCCTCCAGCACCTTCAGCCAGGCCATCGGGATCGAGGCAAAGGCCTCGTTCACCTCATACAAGTCGATATCGCCGATGTTCATGCCGGCGCGCCTCAGCGCCTTTTGCGTGGCGCCGATGGGGGCTTCCAGCATGATAACCGGGTCTTCGCCCACCACGGTCATGGTGTGGATACGCGCCAGCGGCTTGATGCCCAGCGCCTTCAGCCCGCGTTCGTTCACGATCAGCACGCCCGATGCGCCATCGCAGATCTGGCTGCTGGTCGCCGCGGTCAGCCGGCCGCCTTCGGGATTGATCAGCTTGACGCCCTTCACCCCGTCCAGCGACACATCGAATCTGATGCCTTCATCCTGGCGGTGGACAAGGGCGTTGCCGTCGTGATCGGTCACGTCGATCGGCACGATCTCGGCATCGAACGCGCCCGATTTGGCCGCCTTGCCGCCGCGCACCTGGCTCTCATAGCCAAATTCGTCCAGCATATCCCTGGTCAGCCCGTATTTTTCGGCGATCATTTCCGCGCCGGTGAACTGGCTGAACTGGATGCCCGGATAGCGCGCGGCCATGGCTTCGCCATAAGGCATTCCCATACCCGCCTTGGCCGGCAGCGCCACCGTCATGCCCATCGGCACGCGGGTCATCGATTCCACCCCGGCGGCGATCACCACGTCCATCTGCCCGCTCATCACCGTGGCGGCAGCGAAATGGATGGCCTGCTGCGATGATCCGCACTGCCGGTCCACGCTGGTGCCCGGCACCGATTCCGGCAGTTTGGAACTGAGCACGGCGTTGCGCGCCACGTTGGTGCTCTGCTGGCCGCCCTGCCCCACACAGCCCATGATCACATCCTCGATCAGCGCCGGATCGGCGCCGCTCTTTTCCACCAGCGCGTCCAGCACCTTGCCGGCCAGATCGGCCGGGTGCCAATCGCGCAGCATGCCGCCGCGGCGGCCCCCGGCCGTGCGCTGTGCGGCTACGATATAGGCTTCGCTCATCGTCTGGTCCCTTTCCTCGGGCTGGATTCGGCTGGCAGTACTTTACGCACGCTCCCCCCTTGGGCATTGACGGGCAAAATGATCAGGGAGGATGCGGCGATGCGCCGTTTGACGGGAATATTCGCGGCGATGCTGGCGCTGCAGCTGGCGGCGCCTGTTGTTGCCGCGCCGGCCCGCGCGCCGGTGAAGAAGGCAGCGCCGGCAAAGCCGGCTCCCAAACCGGCCCCCAAACCGTCAGCCGCGCCGGCCCCGCTGCCCGACACGCCGGAAATCCAGGCCCTGCGCCGCGCCTTCCGCTTCGGATTTGCGCCCTACATGATGCTGCGCACGCGCCAGTTGCAGCTAACCCAAGTGGCGGACGCCGGGATGGGCACCGGCGTCAACGCGCTGATCCCGCGCGTCACGCTGGCCGATGCCAGCACCCGCGATGTGACGACTCCCAACAACGACACGCTTTATGCCTCGGCCTGGCTCGATCTGGCACAGGGGCCGGTGTTCTTCTCCATCCCGCCGCTGGGCCGCTATCATTCGGCGGCGCTGATGAGCATCACCAGCGACGTGAACGCCGTGCTCGGCACCCGCACCATCGGTGCCAGCGGCGGCCGCTATGCCATTGTCGGCCCCGGCTGGCGCGGCGATCTGCCGGCCGGCGTTGAGAAAGTGCAGAGCCAGTCCAACGATGCCTGGCTGCTGGTGCGGGTGGTGGTGAACGGCCCGGACGATGTGGCCGCCGCTGCCGATGGCCTCACCCGCTACACGCTGTCGGCCGCTGGCGACGCGATCCCGCTGGAGCTGAAGTTGCCGGCGCTGCCTGATGGCCGGGCGTTTTTGACGGCGGTCAATACTGCGCTCGAGCGCTCTGGCGATGTGCTGCTGATGGAGCGGGCGCGCCAGTTCGCCGATCAGGGCATCGGGCAGGCGTGGGACGCACTGAGCCCGGAGCAGCAGGCGCTGTGGAACCGGAGCCTGCCGGCGCTGATCGCCGAATTGCGCGGTGGCCTCTTGAGCGGTGAAGCCGTGAATGGCTGGGTCTATCCGCCGTTCAACATGGCGCTTTATGGTGAAGATGATGATCTGCGCAGCGTCGTCGCGCTGGGCGGGCTGGCGGCACTGCCGCGGGTGGAGGCGGTCTATATCGGCGCGCGCAGCGATGGCGAGGGCCGGCCACTGACCGGCGAGAAAAGCTGGCGGCTCAAGGTGCCGGGCCGGCTGCCGGTGGGCGGCTTCTGGTCGCTCACCATGTATGAACAGGCGGCCGATGGGCGGCTGTTCTTCGTGCCCAACGAGCTGGACCGTTTTGCCGTGGGCGACCGGTCGCGCCACCTGCGCCCCAATCCCGATGGCAGTTATGAACTGTTCATCCAGAACACGCGGCCATCGGGCGAGCGGGTGGTGAACTGGTTGCCCGCGCCCAAGGGCAAGTTCGTGCTGATGTTCCGCGCTTATCTGCCGGGCGCCGGGCTGCTGGACGGCAGCGTGCGGCTGCCAGCGGTGACCGAAGACGAGATCATCCCGTGAGCAATAACCGCGCCGGCAAGCATATCTTCCTCGATATCCTCCACAGCGAAGGCGTGGAGATCATCTTCGGCAATCCCGGCACCACCGAACTGCCGCTGCTCGATGCCTTCGTGGTGGAAGAGCGGCTGCGCTATGTGCTGGGCCTCAACGAAGTGGTGGTGATGGGCATGGCCGATGGCTGGGCACAGGCCACCGGCCGGCTGGCGGTGTGCAATCTTCACGCAGCGCCAGGCCTGGGGAACGCCATGGGCATGCTCTACAACGCCGCCAGGGCCGGCGCGCCGGTGCTGGTGACCGCCGGGCAGCAGGACATGAGCATCCGGCTGACCGAACCCTTGCTGTGGGACGATCTGGCCACCATGGCGCGGCCGCTGTGCAAATGGAGCTTCGAGGTCAGCAGCATCGAAGAGCTGCCGCGCGCGGTGCGCCGGGCGGCCAAGGTGGCGCTGACAGCGCCGACGGGGCCGGTGTTCCTCTCCATCCCCGGCGATATCCTCAACGCGATTGCGCCGGGCGATCTGGACATTGGCGCGCCCACTCGCATCGGCGCGGGCCTGCGCGGTGATGCGGCGGACGTCGCAAACGCCGCTGCACTGATCCGCGCGGCGACCAACCCGATCATCTTCGCCGGGGACTGCATCGCGAACAACGATGCCTTTGCCGAAATGACCGCCTTCGCCGAAGCCGTGGGCGCGCCCGTCTATATGGAGGGCATGGCCAATCGCGCCGCCTTCCCCAGCAATCACCCGCTGTTCGCCGGCACCGTGCCGCGCATGACGCCGGCGCTGAGGGCCGCAACGCGCGATCATGATCTGGTGATTTCGATCGGCGCCGATCTGCTCACCCAAAGCCAGGCGACCGGCGTTGAGGGGCTGGAACCGGGCAAGCGGCTCGTGCATCTGGACGACAACCCGTGGGAGATCGGCAAGAATTTCCACGCCGCCGCCGCCATCCACGGCTGCCCGAAAGCGACGTTGCCGGAATTGACCGCGCAGGTGCGGGGATGCGGCGCTGGCCGGCGTGCGGACGTGGAGACCAGAATCGCCGAGGCGAAGGCGGCGCTGCTGGCCAAGGCCGAGGCAGCGATGGACGCGGTGCCGCTCGATCCGATGGCGGTGCTGAAGCGGCTGGGCGAGGTGATGCCGGATGATGCCATCATCATCGAGGAGCTGCTGTCCTCCGGCATGAATGTGGTCCGCAGCCTGCTGCCTGCCACCCGCCCGGATTCATGGTTCGGCATGCGCGGCGGCGGCATCGGCGTGGCCCTGCCGCAGGCCGCGGCGATCAAGCTGGCCAATCCGCACCGCCCGGTGGTCGCGCTGTCGGGCGATGGCAGCCTGATGTATTCGGCCGCCGCGCTGTGGACTCTGGCCCACTACAAGCTGCCGGTGGTCACCATCGTCTTCAACAACAGCAGCTACCGCATCCTGAAGCAGCGCACGCGGGCGATTGGCGATCACAGCGCCCGCGAAAACCGCTTCGTGGCGATGGACCTTGAAGAACCGGCCATCGATTTCATGGCGCTGGCCGCCGCGCATGGTGTGAACGGCGTGCGGGTGGACAGCATCGCGGGCCTGATCGACGCCTTCACCGCCGCGCTGTCCAGCGATGCGCCGACCTTGATTGAAGTGCCGGTCGCCAGAGCGCCGTGACGCCGGCGATCTAAAGCCGCGCGGCGTGCCATCGCAGGTGATCGGCGACGAAACTCTGCACGAACCAATAGCCGTGGTCATAACCGGCATGGCGGCGCAGGGTGAGCGGGATGCCGGCCCGCGCGCAGGCGGCCTCCAGCAGATCCGGGCGCAGCTGCAGGCCAAGAAACTGGTCCGCCTCGCCCTGATCGACCAGCAGTTCCGCCACGCGATGGCCGGCATCGATCAGCGCGCAGGCATCATGCGCCGCCCATGCGGCCGCATCATCGCCCAGATAGGCCGGCAGCGCCTTTTGCCCCCACGGCACCTGGGTGGGCGCGACGATTGGCGCGAAGGCCGAAACCGATTTGAACCGCCCCGGATGCTTCAGCGCCAGCGTGAGCGCACCATGGCCGCCCATGCTGTGCCCGGTGATGCCCTGCCGCGCCATGTCGGCCGGAAAATTCGCCGCGATCAGCGCCGGCAGTTCATCCATCAGCCACGTCCGCATCCGGAAATGCGCCGCCCACGGCGGATTGGTCGCATCGAGGTAGAAACTCGCCGCCTGCC
>DAITMD010000097.1:0-8023 GCA_036835345.1 Sandarakinorhabdus sp.
TAACCGGCAATGCCGAATCGGTGGGCGAACGCACCACGCGGGCGGTGGTGGAGGCAATCTTCCTGGTCATCGTATTCGATGCCTTCTTCGCCTTCTTCTTCAGTTTCCTGGGCTACAACTGATGGACGTGCTGTCTCCCACCTTGCCTGATGATGCCGATGTGGCCATCCGCGTGCGAGGGCTGTTGACCGGCTTTGGCGATATGCTGATCCACAAGGGGCTGGATCTGGATGTCTCAAGGGGGGAGATATTGGGCCTAGTCGGCGGATCGGGCAGCGGCAAATCGGTGCTGATGCGCACGATCATCGGTCTGCAACGGGCGCGCGCCGGCGAAATCGAGATTTTCGGCGCCGATGCGCAAAGCACCGATACCGAGGCCCGGCTGAAGCTGCGCCGCCAATGGGGCGTGCTGTTTCAGGAAGGCGCGTTGTTTTCCGGGCTGACAGTGGCCGAGAATATCGAAGTGCCGATGCGAGAATTTCTGGATCTGCCCGAACCGGTGATGATGGCGCTGGCGGCCGCGCGGCTGCGGCAGGTGGGGCTGCCGGCCGATACCTGCACGAAATACCCGTCGGAACTTTCGGGCGGGATGAAGAAACGCGCCGGGCTGGCACGGGCGCTGGCGCTTGATCCGCCGCTGTTGTTTCTGGATGAACCCACGGCCGGACTGGATCCGATATCGGCGGCGGCCTTTGACAATCTGATCAAGCTGCTGAAAGACACTTTGGGCCTGACGCTGTTCCTGATCACCCACGATCTCGACACGTTGATCGCCATTTGTGACCGGGTGGCGGTGCTGGGCGAAGGCCGGGTGCTGGCCTGCGGCACGGTGGAGCAGCTCAGGGCCTTTGATCACCCGTGGGTGCAGGATTATTTCGCCGGGCCACGCGGGCGGGCAGCAACTGGGAAGGCGGCCTGATGGAAAACCGCAGCAATTATGTGATCGTGGGCAGCGTTGCGCTGGCCATGGTGGTTGGCATTTTCCTGATGGCGCTGTGGTTGGCGCGCTTTTCCGGCGGCGACGACAAGCAGTACGACATATTGTTCAAGCAATCGATCACCGGCCTCGCCATCGGATCGCCGGTGGCGTTCAAAGGCGTGGTGGTGGGCAAGATAAGGCAGATCCAGATCATGCCCGATCACCCGGAACTGGTGCGGGTGCGCATCCTGGTGAACGAAGACGTGCCGGTTCTCCAGGGCACCACCGCTGCGGTGGAAGGCGTTGGTTTTACTGGCGTTTCACAGGTTCAACTGGAAGGCGCCATGCAGGGCGCGCAGCCGATCACCGGGCCTTCGCCTTATGGTGCGCCGCTGATCCCGCCCCGCTCGGGCGGGCTGGGCGACCTGTTGGCCACGGCGCCAGAGGTGTTCAAGAAGGTCGCGATCCTGACCGATCGGCTGAACGATGTGCTGAACGATCAGAACCGGGCGGCCTTGAGCGGCATCCTGAAGAACACCGAGGTGACGACCGCAGCGCTGGCCAAGAGCGGCCCCGATCTGGCGGCGGCGATCAGTGAAAGCCGCACCACGATGGTGGCCGCCACCGCCGCCCTGCAACGATTTGAAGCCCTCGCCGGTTCCGGACAGGCGATGCTGGACAGCGAGATCCGGCCGCTGGCCGCCGATCTGCGCCGCGCCGCCGCCAGTGCACAGGCCACGCTGGCCAAGGTGGAGGCCGCCGCTACTGCCGCCCAGCCCGGAGCGGAAACCCTTTCAAATCAGACGATTCCAGAAGCCACCCAGATGATCCGGGAGCTGAGGGAAACCACGGCGCGGCTGGGCGCCATCGCTGCCAAGCTGGATGAAGACCCGGCTGGCGCGCTGGTGGGCGGGCGCAAACTGCCGGAATATCAGCCGCCGAAAGGGCCGCAGCAATGAGGTTGAACCCCGTCATATTTGCCGCCCTGCTGATCGGCGGCTGCGGGCCGTTGGTGCAGGTGGGCGGCAATGCCCCGGCGCCGGATGCGCTGCTGGTGGTGCGCAGTGACGCCCCGGTGGCGGTCTATACCGGGCCGGCGGCGGTTGGTGACACGCTGGGGGTTTCGGTGCCCGATGTGCCGGCCGAACTGCAGACAAACCGCCTGCCGGTGCAGGTGACGGCGGCGACCGTGCAATATCTGGCCGGCGCCAGCTGGTCGGAACAGCCCAGCCGGCAGTTTCAGCGCCTGCTGGCCGATACGCTGGCCGGCGCCGGCGTGCCGGTGCTCGATACGCGCGGCGGCGGTGTGGCCCCGGCCCGGCAGCTCACCGGCCATTTGCGCGAATTCGGGCTGGATGTCCGCGCCAACCCGGTGGTGCGCGTGCGCTATGATGCGCAGCTGGCCGGCCCGCGCAGCGCCGGCACCGTGGCGCTGAAAAGCTTTGTGGCCGAGGAACCCGTGCGCAGCCAGGAACCGGCCGACGTGGCCGCTGCGTTGGGCCGCGCGGCCAACCGGCTGGCCGGTGAAGTGGCAGTCTGGGTGAAGGGTTAGCTTGCCGGCAGGCGCAGCCAGCCTAAAAAGGGGCAAATCACTTGCCTTGGGGGTTGCCGTCATGCCGTTCGTTCGTCCCGATGTTGCCAATCTGCTCGCCATGCTGGCCGCCCAGCCCGGCCCGGCGCTCAGCCAGATTTCGCCTGCCGAAGGCCGGGCCATGATGACCGGCATGACGCAGATGCTGGAACGCCCGCGCGGGGAGATTGCGGCCAGCGAACTTGCGCTGCCGGGCGGCATCAAGGGCCGGCTCTACACCCCTGCGGCGGTCAGCTCTGGCCATGTGGTGGCCTATTATCACGGCGGCGGCTGGGTGATCGGTGATCTGGACACGCATGATCCGCTGTGCGCCGAAATCGCCCGCCTGCTTGGAATGCGGGTGGTGTCGGTGGATTACCGGCTGGCCCCGGAAGCCACCTTCCCGGCCGCGACCGAGGACTGCATCGCCGCGACCCGCTGGATTGCCGGCAGCCCTGCCGAACTGGGCGGCGCTGTTGCCGGCATCATCCCGGCCGGAGACAGCGCCGGCGGCAACCTGGCCGCCGCGGTGACGCGCGAACTGCACGGAACATTGCCGGTGCCGATCGTGGCGCAATGGCTGATCTACCCCGCGACGGACATGACGGCCACCGAAGGCTCCATGGCGGAATTTGCCGATGGCTATCTGCTCACCCGCGATTCGATGGACTGGTTCCACAATCATTTCATGACCGGTGCCGAGGACAAGCGCACCCACCCCTGGGCCAGCCCGCTGCACGCACCGTCGCTGGCCGGCCTGCCACCCACCATGGTCTTCACCTGCGGGCTGGACCCGCTGCGCGATCAGGGCCGCGCCTATGCCGCGCGCCTGATCCAGAGCGGCGGCCGGGTGATCTATCGCGAGGCGGACGGGCAGATCCACGGCTGCTTCACGCTGCGGCAGGGCATCCCTTCGGCGCATGATGATCTGCTGGGCTGCGTTGCCGATCTGAAGGCGCTGCTCGCCTGATGATGGCCTCGGTCGTCCAGCGCGAACATCCCTCCGGCCTGCCCTATCGCCCCTGCGTGGGGGTGATGCTGGTCAACGCGGCGGGCCTGGCATTCACCGGCCAGCGGCTCGATCAAATGGTGGAGGCCTGGCAGATGCCGCAGGGCGGGATCGATCCCGGCGAAGACCCGTACGACACGGCGCTCAGAGAATTGTGGGAGGAAACCGGCGTCGATCCGGCCTTGACGCGCCTGCTCGGCGAAACGCCGGAATGGCATTATTATGATCTGCCGGACGAACTGATCGGCCGCATCTGGAAAGGCAAATATGCCGGCCAGCGCCAGAAATGGTACGCGCTGCGCTTTCTGGGCACCGATGCGGATGTGAACATCGCCACCGCCCACCCGGAATTCCGCCACTGGCGCTGGAGCCCGGTGAACACGCTGGTGGACATGGCAGCGCCGTTCAAGCGGGAGCTGTATGCGGATGTCATCAGCGTGCTGTCACCGTTCCTTTGAAGTAATCTTGCAATAAACCCGGCGGTGGCCTTGGCGATTTGTCTGGGCTATGTTGTCCTTCTTGGTGCTTCATCCGGGGGGAGACTGCCGCAATGATCCGCACATATATTCGGGCCGCCACTCAATTCGCGGTGATCGCATCCATGGCCCTGGCCCCCGCGGCCCAGGCCTGCACGCGCGCCGTGTACACTGGCGCGAACGGCGGCGTGATCACCGCGCGTTCCATGGATTTTGCGGTCGATATCCCGACCGATCTGTGGATCCTGCCGCGCGGCATCGCCCGCACCGGGGAGGCCGGCGGCAACAGCCTGAAATGGACCGCGCGCTATGGCAGCGTGGTGGCTTCCGGTTTCGATATCGCCACCACCGACGGCGTCAACGAAGCCGGGCTGAACGCCAATCTCCTGTGGCTGGTGCAGTCGCAATATCCGGAGTTCAACGCCGGGTCGAAGCCGGGCCTCGCCATCTCGCTGTGGGCGCAGTGGGCGCTCGACAATTTCGCCACCGTGGCCGAAGCGGTGGCCGCCCTGCGCGCCGAACCCTTCACGCTGGTGACCGACGATCTGCCCGGCCAGCCCGGCCGGCAGACCACGGTGCATCTGTCACTTTCGGATGCCACGGGCGACAGCGCGATCATCGAATATGTGAATGGCCGGCCGGTGATCCACCACAGCCGCGATTACAAGGTGATGACCAACGATCCGCTTTACGAGGAGCAGCTGGCGCTCAATGCCTATTGGAAGGCGGTGGGCGGCACCGCGATGCTGCCCGGATCCTCGCGCGCGGCCGACCGTTTCGTGCGCGCCAGCTTCTATCTTGATGCGCTGCCAAAGAACCTCACGCCGGATGTGGCGGTGGCCAGCATGTTCGGCGTCATCCGCAACGTCTCCACCCCGTTCGGTTTCATCACCCCGCAATCGCCCAACAACAGCAGCACCATCTGGCGCAGCCTGTTCGATCACAGCCGCACGCTCTATTTCTTCGATTCCACCTTCGCGCCCAACACCATCTGGGTGGATTTGAAAAAGGTGGACTTCAAGGCCGGCACACCGGTCAAGAAGCTGGAACTGGGCGACAAGCAGGCGCACCAGCATATCGGCGATGTTTCGGGCAAGTTCGTGGTGACGGCGCCGTTCAAGTTTCAGGGGCTGGAACCGCGGTAGCGGTCAGATGAGCCCCGCCAGCGGGCTCGATGGATCGGCATAGCGGCGCTTACCCATCCGGCCGGCGCGATAGGCTAGTCGCCCGCTCTCCACCGCCAGTTTCATGGCGCGGGCCATCAATATCGGGTCTTTCGCCTCGGCAATGGCGGTGTTCATCAGCACGCCGTCGCAGCCCAGTTCCATGGCCACGGCCGCGTCCGACGCGGTGCCCACCCCGGCATCCACCAGCACCGGCACCTTTGCGTTTTCGATGATAAGGCGCAGCGTCACCGGGTTCTGGATGCCCAGGCCGGAGCCGATCAGGCTGCCCAGCGGCATGATGGCGGCAGCGCCCAGTTCCTCCAGTTTCTTGGCGGCGATGGGATCGTCGGCGCAATAGACCATCACGTCGAAGCCATCTTTCACCAATATGTGGCAAGCCCGCAGCGTCTCCGCCATGTCGGGATAGAGGGTGCGGGCTTCGCCCAGCACCTCCAGCTTGACGAGGTTCCAGCCGCCCGCCTCGCGCGCCAGCCTGAGCGTGCGGATGGCATCATCGGCGGTGAAGCAGCCGGCCGTGTTGGGCAGATAGGTGAAGCGTTTGGGATCGAGGAAATCGGTCAGCATCGGCTGGCTGCGATCGGTCACGTTCACCCGCCGCACCGCCACCGTGACAATCTCCGCCCCGCTGGCCTCGGCGGCGGCGGCGTTCTGGGCATAATCCCGGTATTTGCCGGTGCCGACGATCAGCCGGCTGGTGAAGCGGCGGCCGGCAACCTCCCAGCCGTCATCATCATCCTGCCCGCCGCCCACGAAATGCACGATTTCCAGCGCATCCCCATCGGCCAGCAGCACAGCGGCAAAGCCGGAGCGCGGCACGATTTCCAGGTTGCGCTCCACCGCGACCTTGGCGGCCGGCAGATCAAGTTCGCTGAGCAGGCCGGCGATGCTGGTGCCGGGGGCGATGCGGCGCGGATCGCCGTTCAGGGTAATGGTCAAATCAGTCATGGCGCGGATCACTGCCCGGTGGCGGCGGCCAGCACGGCGGCGCGCAGTTCGGGGATGCCATCGCCCTTTTCGGAACTGGTGGCGATCACGTCCGGATAGGCGGCGGGGTGGCTGCGGCTCAAGTCCAGCACGTCGCGCTGGATGGCGGCCAGCTGGGTGGGCTTGATCTTGTCGCCCTTGGTCAGCACGATCTGGAAACTCACCGCCGCCTTGTCCAGCATGGTCATCACCTCGCGGTCCACCGGCTTGATGCCGTGGCGGCTGTCGATCAGCACCAGCACGCGTTTGAGCACCTGCCGGCCGCGCAGATAATCGAACACCAGATGCTTCCAGCGCCGCACCACATCCTTGGGCGCTTCGGCAAAGCCATAGCCGGGCATATCGACCAGCCGGAACGCCGCCGGTTCACCGACATTGAAGATGTTGAGTTCCTGCGTGCGCCCCGGCGTGACCGAGGTGCGCGCCAGCCCGTGCCGGCCGGTCAGCGCGTTCAGCAGCGAGGACTTGCCGACATTGCTGCGCCCGGCAAAGGCGATTTCCGGCACATCCGGCGCGGGCAGGAACTGCAGTTCCGGCGCGGACAGCACGAATTCCACCGGGCCGGCAAAGCGCTTGCGAGCGGCTTCGATCAGATCGGCGCGGGCGTCGTCTTCAAGGGTCATTTGCGGCGTCGCCCGCCAGACGGGCGCGGTGGCTGCGGGGATTTGGGCGGCGGCGTTCTGGCCGGCACCGGCTTCACATCGATCACCGCTGCCGATGGCGGCGTGGCCGGCACCGGATATTTGCGGTTCATGTACAATTGCTGGCCGATGGACACCAGATTGTTCACCGTCCAGTACAGCTGCAGCCCGGCTGCAAACGGCGCCATGAAGAACATGAAGATCCACGGCATCACGGCGAACACCTGCTGCTGCACCGGATCCATCGTCGCCGGGTTGAGCTTTTGCTGCAGCCACATGGTGACGCCCAGCAGGATCGGCAAAATGCCCAGCGCGATGAAGGCCGGTGGCTGCCAGGCAATCAGGCCGAACAGATTCAATGGCGTGAGCGGATCGGGCGCCGACAGATCGGTAAGCCACAGCACGAACGGCTGATGGCGCATTTCGATGGAGACCAGCAGCGTCTTGTACAGCGCATAGAAGATCGGGATCTGCAGCAGAATCGGCAGGCAGCCGGCCAGCGGATTGACCTTCTCGGTCTTGTAGATGGCCATCATCTCCTGCTGCAGCTTCAGCTTGTCGTCCTTGTATTTTTCCTGCAGCGCCTTCATGCGCGGGGCGACCAGCCGCATCTTGGCCATTGATTCATATTGCTTGTTGGCAATCGGGAACATCAGCGCGCGCACGATCAGCGTCAGCCCGATGATGGCGACACCGAAATTGCCGGTCAGCTTGAACAGCCAGTCGAGCAGATAGAAGATCGGCTTGGCGATGACTTCGAACCAGCCCCAGCTCACTGCCTTGTCGAGCCGCGGGATGCCGGCTTCGGTGTAGCGATCGAGCAGATTGACTTCCTTGGCACCGGCAAACAGCCGGGCGGTGGTCACCACGCGGCCGCCGGCCGGCACGGTGATGCTGCCGGCCAGCCAATCGGCCTGATACTGGCCGCCGGCATATTGGAAGGTGGCGGCGATACGCGCCTTCTGATCGGGTATGGTGGCCGCCAGCCAGTATTTTTCGGTCAGGCCCAGCCAGCCGCCGGTGGAGGTGAGCCGCTGCGGACCTTCGTCTTTCAGCGTGTCATAGGAAAGATCGTCATCCTTCAGCGTGCCATCCAGCACCGCGACCGGGCCGACATGCACATTGACCTCGGCCGAAGGCGCTTCGCCGCGCCGTGACACCAGGCCGAAGGGCTGCAGGCTGATGGCGCTGGCGCCGGGATTTTCGATGCTCTGTTCCACGGTGAACAGATAATCGC